>JAGREA010000514.1 GCA_020446745.1 Rhodobacterales bacterium
CTGCTCCAGGGCCCCATAGCGGGCGTCGGCCCGGTCGATGTCGGCCCGCAGGGCGGCCTCGGCGGCCGGGTCGCGGTCCTTTTCCGGTTGCGACAGGGCCCGGCCCAGGCGGGCGCCGCGGTCCAGCCGTTCCCGTTCGGCATCCTGCAGGCGCCGCACCAGGTCGCCGATGGCCGGGGTGTCGCTGGCCATGCGGGCGGTCATGCGGCGGATGGTCCTGGCCACCGTGGCCCCTTGGGGCAGCTGGGCGAAGCGGAACAGGGCGTCGTGGACCGCCTGGGCCTCGGCCGGGGCCTGCTGGGCCAGGCGCAGGCCGGCCTCGAAGGGGCGGTCCAGGCGCGCCGGGTCCAGGGCGGCGCGGTATTCCCGGTTTTCCTCGGCGATGGCCATGGCCCGGGAATAGGCCTGGAAGGCCGCCCGGGCGTCGCCCTTTTCCAGGTGGGCCCGGCCCAGCACGCCGTACAGGATGCCCAGGCGCGGGCCGGTGCCGAACAGGATGCGGGTGGTCTCCAGGCTGTCGTTCAGGGTCTTGATGGCTTCGTCGTGCCGGCCCAGGCCGATCAGCGCCCGGGCCACCCGCAACTGGCCGAAGGTGGCCCAGGCGCTGTGGGACCCCAGGGTCTGGGTGTGGATGCGCAGGGCGTCCTCGGCCGTGCGCAAGGCCTCGTCGTAGCGCTTCAGGGACCGCAGCACGTCGCTCTTGAAGCTCAGGGCGTGGGCCAGGCCGCCGGTCTCGCGCCCCGACTGGCGCCAGTGAAGGACCGACTGCTGGGCCAGGTCCAGGGCCTTTTCCGGCTCCTCCCGTTCCAGGGCCAGGGTGGAGCGGTAGGTCAGGTGCCGGGCATATTCGTCGGACTGGTAGCCGCGCCGGTCGAACAGGGCCTGGGCCTTGTCGAACAGGATGGCGGCGTCGTCCAGGTGGCCCAGCCGGGTCTCGTTCAGGGCGATCAGCGACAGGGCGTCGGCCGTGGCCGGATGCCCCGGGCCCAGCACGCCCTCCTGCACCGCCAGGGCCTCGCGGCAGCTCTTGTTGGAGGCCCCGTAGCTGTTGACGTTGTTCTGCTTCACGCACAGGTCGAAAAGCTGCCGGTACAGCATGGCCTCGTCCGACGACGCCAGCCGGCCGTTGGCCTCGACGAAGGCCTCGATGCGGTGGATGGCCACCGACATGGTGCCCTCGTCGCCGGCCCCCTCGGCCAGGCGGCCCGACAGCACGCCGATCAGCCGCTCGGCCAGGGGCGCCGTGGTGGGCAGGCCGTCGGCCAGGTAGGCGTGCCGGTCCACCGAGGCCACCAGGGCGAAGGACCGCCAGCCGCCGGACCGCAGCACGCAGTCCTGCACCTGGGCGCCGATGCCGTCCAGGATCTCGGTGCGTTCGGGCGCCTGGCACTGGGACCGCCGCTTGACCCGCCCGTAGGCGCCCCCGTGCAGGATGATCCGCAGGCCGTCCCAGGAGCTCTTGAAGGTGGTCAGGCGGGCACTGGGTGTCTCCCAGCCGGCGCAGTGGATGTCCCAGAACTGCTGCCCGCTCTTCTTGATCAATCGGATGAACCGAGCGTGGCAAGCCTCTCCGGTCAAAGCCTTTCCCAGGGGAATGCGGTCGCCCAGTTCCCGCGCCTGGGCGGTGCCGTTGAAGGCCCACGGGCCCAGGGTCATGGCGATGAGGAGCAGGACACGGATCGACGGCAAGGGCATGGCCGGATGCCGGAGGATGAGGGACGGGGAATCATAGCACTTTCAGCCCCCGGGCAGAACCCGACCTGGGCACTTGACGCTTGCCTCCATGCCCCATTCCCCGTAGAAATCCTGGGCATTCAGCTTCTCCGGGGAGTGGCGCAGCCTGGTAGCGCATCTGCTTTGGGAGCAGAGGGTCGCTGGTTCGAATCCAGTCTCCCCGACCACCTGCGAGGCCGGCCCGGCGGGGCACCGCGACGGATGACGCCGCACGGAAGACGCCGCTTGAAAGAATGGGGGATCGCCATGAGCAAGGTTCGCATCTACCAGCCCACCAAGAACGCCATGCAGTCGGGCCGCCGCAACACCCTGAAGTGGCGCCTGGAATACGCGCCCGGCGCGGCCAAGAGCATCGATCCGCTGATGGGCTGGGTCTCCACCCGCGACATGCGCCGCCAGGTGCGCATGAGCTTCGACAGCCGCGAGGCCGCCATTGCCTTCGCCGAGCGCAACGGCCTGGAATACGAGGTGGAGGAGCCCCGGGCCCGCAAGGTGAAGATCAAGAACTACGCCGACAACTTCTCCTACGACCGCATCCGCTGACGGCCCCGGGCCCCCGGGTCACGACCCAGCGGCCCGGCCCGGCGACCCGCCTTGGCGCCCGTAGCTCAACTGGATAGAGCACCGGACTTCTAATCCGACGGTTGCAGGTTCGAGTCCTGCCGGGCGCGCCATTTCTTTCGAAATGGCCGCCCTCTTATCCGAATAAGAGTTCGAACTCCGTTCGAACGGGCGCGCCATTTCCATATATTTATCTCACGCCGTCTCGCTTTGCTCGCGGCTCCGATGGGGCGGCCTGACCGGCCGGC
>JAGREA010000515.1 GCA_020446745.1 Rhodobacterales bacterium
GCGGCCAGGGCGCCCACCCGGGCCCAGCCGGCCAGACGCCCGCCCCGCTCGCCGCCGGCCCCGGAAAGGCCCCGGCGGCCGCCGGGCCAGGTGACCAGGACCACCAGGATCGCCGCCCCGGCCAGGCCCGACATCCACCAGGCCACGGGATAGCTTTCCATGATGTTGCCCACCACCTCGTGGGTGTAGACCAGATAGTCGACGGCGATGAAATCGAAGCGGCTGCCGAATTCCCCCCAGAAGGCGAACTCGGCGGCGGCCGTGGCGGCGAACAGGACCAGGTACAGGGCCGCCCACAGGGCCGCCCAGCGCTGTTCCCAGCGTCGCGCCCGGCCGTCGGGGGCGAAGCCGGGCATCACCGCCTCGTACACCGCCCAGGGCAGCAGGAACCAGGGCAGGACCGTCAGGTCGAACACCAGGCCCACGGACAGGGCGCGCAGCCATTCGCCGGCCGTGAACGCCCCGTGGGCGAACAGCCCCAGGCCGATCCGGGTGGCCACGGAGACCAGCAGGAATGCCGCGGCGATCCACAGCAGCCGGCGCGTGCCCCGCGTCATGGCCGCCCCGCGCGGCAATGGGTCTGGCTTGTCATCTTGGATCCGTTCCCCGCCTTCCAGGCGCTTGATTGTTCACTTGGGGAACGGTCTTACGGCCTGCGACCGGCCGGATCAACGGGGAAATGAAGCGGGTTCCGCGCGGCGCGGGAGGGAGCCAACACGCCGCGCGGGGCGCAAGGTCACTTCTTCTCGACAATGTCCTTGCGGGTGCTGTCGATGAACGCCATCACGTCCTTGTGCTCGCGGGGCGGCACCTTGAAGTCGGTCAGGATGGCGTCCAGGTGGGCCATCATGCGCTTCCAGTCCTCGGCGTCGATGCGCATGCCCTTGTGGGACACGGGGTTGGTGCGGCCCGGATAGGCGATGGGCCCGCCGGCGGCCTCGGCGATGAAGCTTTTCACCAGCTGTTTCTCGCGGCGGATGCCGTCCTCGCCCCGGTGGGCCCAGAAGCGGCCGACCTTGTCGTCCGCCGCCAGGCGGGCCACCAGTTCCTCCACCACGGCGGAGATGGCGTCATATCCGCCCACGCGCTCGTACAGCGTCGGCACCTTGGCCGGGGCGGCGGCCTGGTCGGCCCGGGCGTGGGGGCCAGAAAGAGCCAGGGGAAGGACAAGGGAAACGGCCAGCAGGGCCAGGCGGAGGGGATGCTTCATGGTCAGCTCCGATCACGGGTTGTCGTTGGTTCCGGGCGGTGGCGCGGCGGCCATTTCGCCCTTGCGATCGGACCCTAATGGCGTAGGATCATATAGGGAAATTGCATTTATGAATGTGATTTATAGAACAAGCACATGAATAAGACCGCCGCCATGAACCTGACCCACCTGAACTTCATCAAGGCCGTGGCCGAGCACGGCTCGTTCAGCCGCGCCGCCGAGGCCTGCTGCGTGACCCAGCCGACCTTGTCCAACGCCATCGCCCAGGTGGAGGACCAGGTGGGCGACCGCCTGTTCCGGCGCACCACCCGGTCGGTGCGCCTGACCCGCTTCGGGGCCCACCTGCTGCCCCTGATCACAGCCGTGCTGGACGCCCGCGACGACCTGCTGGCCTCGGCCCGGGCGTTCCACGAGGCCGACCGGCGGCTGGTCCGCGTGGGCCTGTCGCCGCTGATCGACAGCACCCTGGTGTCCGGCGCCATCGGCCCCTTCACGGCGGCCCGGCCGGGCACCGAGGTGTTCCTGAAGCAGTGCTTCCTGGACGACCTGGAGGACCGCCTGGACAACGAGACCCTGGACCTGGCCCTGCTGCCCGCCCTCCCCCGAAGCCGGGATCGCCGCCCCCGCGCCACCGCCCGCCCCTTCTACAGCGAACCCCTGTTCGTGCTGGACGCCCAGACGGATGCCGCGCCGCCCCGCGACCGCAACGCCGCCACCCTGGACGACCTGGACGGCCAGCGGGTGATCCTGACCCAGGGCTGCGGCCTGTCGGACGTGATCGCCGACCTGTTCAAGGCCGAGAGCAAGCGCCTGACGCCCTATCCGGGCCAGGCCCTGTCCTACGCCGTGGTGGAGGAATGGGCCGGCCTGGGCCTAGCGGCGGGCATCCTGCCGCGGTCCAAGATCTCGCCGGACAACGACGGGGCGCGGCCCCTGGTGCGGGCCGACGGCACGCCGGCCCTGGTGAACCACGACATGGTGTGGCGGAAGGCGGCGGACGGGGCGGTGACGGACGCCTTCGTGGCCCACCTGGCGGAAACGGTGCCGGCCCTGCTGGCCGGCCGGGGGCGTTAGCCCTTGGCCGCCGCGCGCCGGGCCAGCTCGGCCTGGATCTGCACGATCACCTTGGTGTCGCCGCGGGTCTTGGCGGCTTCCAGCACCATGCGGAGCTGGTCGTCGCCGAACCGCTCGATGCCCGCCAGGACGGGCTTGTCCGTGTCGTCGGAAGGAGGAGTCATGGGGGAAAGGTCCGCGCAAACGGCCCACCGAGGCGGCGCCCGGGATAGCGGGCCGCCTCGGCGGTCGGAAGACGCCTAGTAGGCGGAGATGTAGTCGCGCAGCACGCTGGTTTCCTGTTCCAGGTCCTGCAGCCGGCTTTTCACCACGTCGCCGATGCTGACCACGCCCACCAGCCGGTCGTGCTCCAGCACGGGCAGGTGGCGGAAGCGGTTCTGGGTCATCAGGGCCATCAGGTGTTCCACGCTGTCGTCCGGCGTGCAGGTCATGACCTCGCAGGTCATCACGTCCGCGACCTTGGCCTGCAGCGCCCCGCTGCCGCTGGCGGCCAGGCGGCGCACCACGTCGCGCTCGGAAATGATGCCGCACAGCTTGCCCGACGGCTCGACGACCACCAGCGCGCCCACCTTTTCCTCGCCCAGCGACCGGACGGCGGCTTCGACCGTGATGTCCGGCTGGGTCGAAGCGATGTGCGAACCCTTGCCGTCCAGGATGTCACGTACTTTCATGCAGGTGTCTCCCAAGACCCGATACGTCGTCCATTCTTGCGGCGGAAGGTTGAACAACCGTTACCTCGCGACGCCCAACACAAAAAGTGCGGACGTCGAAAGTGCAACAGTCGCGGGCCCTTCCGCGACCCCATGGTATCAGGATCACGCCCGTCTGTCACAATACCCCGTTGCCCATGCTACCGTAAGGTCATGATCCACCGTTTCTTCCTTCCCCTGCTGGGCGCCGCCGCCCTGTTGGCCCCCTGGGTGCCGGGCCCGGCCCGGGCGGCCGCCCTGCACCTGCGCTACGAGGCCTTCTGGGGCGGCCTGCACGCGGCCGACTTCACCCTGTCCCTGGACGACGGCGGCATCGCCGACGGCGCCCCCTTCCGCACCGATTTCACCCTGCGCACCCGGGGCCTGGTGGACTGGATCATCGCCCTGCGCGTGGCGGCCCACAGCCAGGGCGCCCTGGTGCCCAAGGCCGGCCTGCGCCCGGCCCGCTACGACGTGGCCTACGCCAACCGGCGCCGCGACCGGGCCCTGCACGTGGCCTTCGACCCCGACGGCGGCCCGGCCCAGGCCACCGTGACCCGCGACCGCAAGGTGGATGATCCCGAACCGGACAACACGGAAACCTACGGCGGCACCGATGCCCTGGACGCCGACCTGCGGCGCGGCGTCATCGACCCCCTGACGGCCCTGGTGGAGGCCATCCGCCGGGCCCGCCGGGACGGCGCGGCCATGGGGGATTTCACCCTGGCGGTGTACGACGGGCGGCGGCGGTTCGACGTGAAGGGACGTTACATGGAGCGGTCGGACCGCGACATCCTGGGTACCCGCCACCGGGTCGACCGCATCCGCCTGACCTCGGTCCCCCTGGCCGGGTTCCGCCGGATCCACAAGGTGCTATGGAACGATTCCACCTATGACCTGTACCTGAGCACCGACGGCCGCGCCCTGCCCCTGCAGATCGACGCCGTGGGCCCCGGGCCCATGATCAACCTGGTGGCCGAATGCCCCACGGCCTGCGCCCTGCCGGAGGATTAGGGGCCCCAATGATTTGAAGCATGGTGCAAGCGGCACCAACCCTTCGAGGCTCGCGTTGCTCGCACCTCAGGGTGAAGTTTTTCAATTAAGTGACGCCCTCATGCTGAGGAGCCCATCGCAGAGGGGTGCCTCGAAGCATTGCCCGCCGCGGAACTCACATCACCGGCATGCGGTCCGGGCCGGCGACCATCTGGGCGGCTTCGGCCAGGTAGTCGCGCACCACCTCCACGTCGCCCTGGCGCAGCAGGTCGATGGGCCGGGCGCCCAGGGAGTCGTTGGGCCGGTCCAGCCAGTCGCGGCGGCCGTCGCGTTCGTCGCGCAGGCCCACCAGGGACTGGTGGATGGACACCACGGCCTTCAGGCGCGACAGGGTATCCAGGGTCATGGTGGCCGGCGGGTCGTGGCGCCAGGCGGCGATCTCGTCGGCCGCCAGGCCGGTCAGGGTGGCCTGGTCGGCGGGCGCCAGGTCCAGGTCGTCGGCGGCCTCCAGGAAGAACCCGGCGAACTGCTGCAGCGCCACCCGCTGCCAGATGGTCATGCGCTCGCGGTCGTCGAACAGGCCGTTGAAGGGGGAATTGGCCCGCAGCAGGCCGCCGGCCGGATCGTCGGCCAGCAGGGCCTGGGCCAGGGCCTCGGCCGGACCGTCCAGCAGGTCCGCCCAGCGGTCCAGCACGCCGCCGGTGTTGGGATGGCCGCCGCGCATGCGGTCCAGCTCGCGGGCCGCGCGGGCCAGCAGGTTGGGATGGTCGTCCAGCAGGCTCAAAACCACCCGGTGGTAGGCCAGGTGGCGTTCCTCGGAAAAGACCATGGGGTCCATGGCGGGCCTCCCTGTTTGTTCTTGTGGTGGGCTCAGTCGGGCTCGGGAATGTCGAATTGGGCCAGCACCTGGGCCTGGCGGCGGGCCGTTTGGGCCGGGTCGAAGTCCTCGATCAGGCCGTGGAAGGCCTGATACCAGTTGATTTCCGCCTTCAGGTGCATGAACACGCCGCCCAGGCCGATGGCCGCCCGGTCCATGAGCACGAACTCGCGCGGCGGCGTCACCCCGCCGATGCGCTTCAGCTCGCGGTGCACCTTGGCCGCCACCTGGCCACCATAGACGGTGCCGCCGGAATCCTGGATGGTCTGCACCTTGTCCTTCATCAGGGGCCCGTAGATGAACCGGGCCCAGTGGTTCAGCACGTCCATCATCTCGCGGCTCAGGTCCACGAAGCCCCAGGTCTCGTAGGCGTGGCGGGCCAGGGCCTCGTCGTCGTCGCGCATGGCCCGGTACAGGTCGATGACCGCCGCCACGAAGGTGGACGGAAACACCCGGATGCAGCCGAAATCCAGCAGGTTGATGCCGTTATCGGGCCGCACCGAGTAGTTGCCCAGGTGCGGATCCCCGTGGATCACCCCGTAGGTGTAGAACGGGATGTACCAGGCCCGGAACATGTTGGTGGCGACCGCGTTGCGCACGTCCAGCGGGCCGTCGCAGACCGACAGCAGCGGGTTGCCGTCCAGCCAGTTCATGGTCAGCAGGCGGTCGGTGGACAGGTCGTCCAGCAGGTCGGGCACGGCGATGCCGGCCTCGTCCTTCAGCATGTGGCGGTACAGCGCCATGTGCCGGGCCTCGCGCTCGTAGTCCAGCTCCTCGCGCAGGCGGGCCGACAGTTCCTTCAGGATCTCCGACGGGTCGATGGCCTTGTCGTAGCGGCGGTAGAGGGAGAACACCAGGGCCAGCTGCTTCAGGTCGGCCTCCACGGCCGAGCCCATGTCGGGGTACTGCAGCTTGCAGGCCAGGGCGCGGCCGTCGTGGGCCGTGGCCCGGTGCACCTGGCCCAGGGACGCCGCCGCCGTGGCCGTGTGCTCGAAGTGGGCGAAGCGGGACTGCCAGTCGGGCCCCAGTTCGCTGCGCATGCGCCGCTTGACGAAGGCCCAGCCCATGGCCGGGGCGTTGGTCTGCAACTGGCGCAGTTCGCGGGTGTATTCCTCGGGCAGCACGTCGGGGATGGTGGACAGGATCTGCGCCACCTTCATCAGCGGCCCCTTCAGGCCGCCCAGGGCCGCCTTCAGCTCGCCGGCATGGGCGCCGGTGTCCAGGTCCAGGCCCAGGAAGCGGCCGCCGGCATAGCGCGCCGCCAGGCCGCCCACGGCGGTGCCCACCTTGGCATAGCGCTTCACCCGCCCGGTGATGGAGCTGTCGTCGCGCAGGGGCGCATCGGTCATGGAAGGACTGTCCTTCGGTTGCGGTCCCCGCATACATAGGCCCGCGGGGCCGCCGGGACAATCACGCCGCGACGCTCTCCAGGCTGATGTTGTCCAGCCAGCCGCCCAGGCGGCGGGCGGCGGTGGCCCATTCCGGGTCCAGCATCATGCCGTGGCCCAGGCCCGGCAGGATGTGGGCCTGCACGCCCAGGGTGGCCGCCGTTTCCCGCACCGAGGCCGGCGGGATCAGGTTGTCGCTGCCCGCCCCCATCACCAGGCACGGCAATTCGCGCAGGCCCAGGGGCACGCACCAGGGCAGGTACAGGTCCAGGCAGGCGCGCAGGGATTCGTTGGACATCAGCGGCAGGTAGCGCCGGGCCAGGGACGCCGGCGCGTCGGCGGCGAACAGGGCCAGGCCCAGGGCGCCTTCGGCCCCGGCCTCGTGCAGGCCCGCCTGCATGGCGCCGATGTGCATCAGCAGGAACGGCCGGGTGACGCACAGCCACAGGGCCGGGCCCA
>JAGREA010000516.1 GCA_020446745.1 Rhodobacterales bacterium
GTCCATCAAGCTGGGCCTGCCGGATTCGGCGCGCCAGTTGAACGACCTGCTGATGCGCCACGGCAGCAAGTCCATGGCCGAGGACTACCTGAACTCCGGCTCGCGCCAACTGGCCGACGGCGGCCGCGCCTGGGCCAGCGCCCACGGCTATCGCATCAACACGGGGCCGGGGAGCCATCGGTCGAGCTGGGGGCGGTTCTAGGCACCCCCGCATGCCCCCCATCGTCCCCGCGTTTCCTTTCGTCGTCCCCGCGTTTCCATTCGTCGTTCCCGCGTTTCCATTCGTCGTCCCCGCGAAGGCGGGGACCCAATGGCATTGTGGACGGCACGGTTTTACCCGGTAGCGGAGTCGGTGGCGGAACCGGCAATGGGCCCCCGCCTTCGCGGGGGCGACGGGGTAAGGAAGCTTCCTTCCGCGTACTTCTGCGTCCCCTGCGTATCCAAAAAAGCCATGGATGACCGGGGCAAGCCCGGTGATGACGATGGGAAACACGCCGGTCCTCCCATCCGCCCCTTGACATCACAACTCGATATCACTAGTTTTCTAGTTATATGGAATTCACGGAGTCCCCCATGGACGACAAGACCGCCGCCAACGCCCTGGGCGCCCTGGGCAACGTGACCCGGTTGAGGATCTACCGCCTGCTGGTCCGGGCCGGGCGGGACGGCCTGAACGTGGGCGCCCTGAAGAGCCTGACCGGCAGCGCCGCCTCCACCCTGGCCCACCACCTGAAGGCCCTGACCGACGCCGGCCTGGTGACCCAGGAACGGCGCGGCCGCGAGGTGCTGTGCTTCAACAACTACCGCGCCATGAACGCCTTGCAGACGTTCCTGAACGATGACTGCTGCGCCGGCCTGCGTCCCCGCCTGGCCCGCTCCGACACCGAAACCCCGGCCACCGACCCCGGCCCCCTGTTCACCCTCAGCGACCGGACCTGACCCGCCGCCCACCCCCGGCAGGTGTTTCGGTACGGCCCATAGAACGATTTTTCTAGGGATATGGAATCATGACCACGCAAGCCCTCTCCCTTTCCCTGTGGCCCCGCCTCAAGCGCCTGGACCGGGCCTGGCTGGCCACCGCGTTGGTCCTGGCGGCCCTGGCGGTGCTGGACCGGGCCCAGGTTCTGCCCAGCCTGCGGTTCGCCGCCGACGCCTACCTGGGCACGGTGGTCTACCTGGCCCTGGCCGTGGGCATGGCGGCCTATGCCAAGGCCACGGGGGCCGACGCCCTGATCGCCCGGGCCTTCACCGGCCACATCGCCCTGATGATCGGGCTGGCGGCCCTGGCCGGGGGCCTGTCGCCGTTCTGTTCCTGCGGCGTCATTCCGCTGATCGCCGCCCTGCTGGCCATGGGCGTGCCCCTGCCCGCCGTCATGGCCTTCTGGCTGTCGTCGCCCATCATGGACCCGTCCATGTTCATGCTCACGGCCGGCACCCTGGGCCTGCCCTTCGCCGTGGCCAAGACGGCGGCGGCCATCGGCCTGGGCCTGTTCGGCGGGTTCGGCACCCTGGCCCTGCAGCGGGCCGGCCTGCTCACCGATCCCCTGCGGCCGGGCGTGGGCAACGGCGGCTGCGCGGCGCGCTCGGTGCGCGACCCCAAGCCCGTGTTCTGGCCGTTCTGGCGCGATGCCGACCGGCGCCGGGCCTTCGGCAAGGAGATGCTGGCCTCGGGCCTGTTCCTGACCAAGTGGCTGGTGCTGGCCTTCCTGCTGGAAAGCCTGATGGTCACCTACGTGCCCGCCGACCTGGTGGCCCGCCTGACCGGCGGCGAGGGCGTGCTGCCCGTGGTCACCGCCGCCCTGGTGGGGGTGCCCGCCTACCTGAACGGCTATGCCGCCCTGCCCCTGGCCGCCGGCCTGATGGACCAGGGCATGGCGCCTTCCGTGGCCATGGCCTTCCTGGTGGCCGGCGGCGTGTCCAGCCTGCCCGCCGCCATCGCCGTGTGGGCCCTGGTGCGCAAGCCGGTGTTCGGCGCCTACATGGGCTTCGCCCTGGCCGGCGCCGTGCTGGCCGGGCTCATCTTCGGGTTGGTGGCGGGCTGAGGGCGCCGTTATCATGGCGGCGCCCATCCCTCCCTTTGTCTCCCCCCGTCCTTAAGGAGAGCGCCGCCGTGGTCACCGTCGCCACCTGGAACGTCAATTCCCTGAAGACCCGCCTGGACCACCTGGTGACCTGGCTGAAGGCGACGCCCCACGACGTGGTGCTGCTGCAGGAAACCAAGCTGGTGGACGACGCCTTCCCGCGCCTGGAGATCGAGGCCCTGGGCTACCACGTGGCCGTGAAGGGGCAGAAGACCTACAACGGCGTCGCCGTGCTGTCCCGCCACCCCATCGAGGTGCACCTGGACCACCTGCCCGGCGATGCCGACGACGATCAGGCCCGCTACCTGGAGGCCACCACGGCGGGCCTGCGGGTGGCCGCCATCTACCTGCCCAACGGCAACCCCACGCCGGGCCCCAAGTTCACCTACAAGCTGGACTGGATGGCCCGCCTGCGCGACCGGGCCCGGGCCCTGCTGGCCACCGAGGACGCGGTGGTCCTGGGCGGCGACTACAACGTGGCGCCCGAGGACGGCGACTGCTTCGACCCCAGGGGCTGGGCCGACGACGCCCTGTGCCGGCCGGAAAGCCGTTCCGCCTTCCGGTCCATCCTGCACCTGGGCTACACGGAAGCCTTCCGCGCCCTGACCCGGGAAACGGGGCGCTATTCCTGGTGGGACTACCGGGCCGGCGCCTGGAGCCGCGACCAGGGGGTGCGCATCGACCACCTGCTGCTGTCCCCCCAGGCCGCCGACCGCCTGCAGGCGGCCGACATCGACAAAACCCCGCGCGGCTGGGAAAAGCCCAGCGACCACACCCCCGTGTGGTGCCGCCTGGCCGATGGTCAGGATGCCGCCTGAGGCGTTTTTTCATTTCTTACCTTAAAATTGACTTCCATCTTATTGAAAATTTTCAATATCCA
>JAGREA010000517.1 GCA_020446745.1 Rhodobacterales bacterium
CAGGACGACGGCAGGCTCAGCGCCCGGGCCTGCAGCCCCTCGGCCACGGCGCCGCCCAGCACCCGGGCCCCGGCGTGGGCCGGGCTGCGGTGCAGGGGCTGCCACAGGGGGCGGGTCTGGATGCCGGCCTCGGCCAGGCGGGCGGCCAGGTCGTGGCGGTCCAGGGCGGCGGTGGGGTCCAGGGTGATGGTGGTCAGCCAGGGCACCGGGTTGGTGCCGGGCATGTCGGGCATGAAGGCCAGGCCCGGCAGGTCCGCCAGGTCCTTCTCGTAGTGGGCGCGGATGCGCAGCTTGGCGGTGATCAGGTCGGCCAGGCGGTCCATCTGGGCGCAGCCCACGGCGGCCTGCAGGTTGGTCAGGCGGTAGTTGTAGCCCACCCGGTCGTGGATGGATTCCACCTCGTCCACCTTGGCCTGGGTGGTCAGGTGGCGGGCCAGGTGGGCCCAGTCGGTGCGCGGGGTGACGATCATCCCGCCGCCGCCGCAGGTGACCAGCTTGTTGCCGTTGAAGCTGAAGGCGGCGATGTCGCCCAGGGCCCCGGCCGGGCGGCCCTTGTACAGCGCGCCCAGGCTTTCCGTGGCGTCCTCCACCACCGCCACCCCGGCGGCGCGGGCGGCGGCGACGATGGGGTCCATGTCGGCCGGGTGGCCCAGCAGGTCCACGGGCAGCACGGCGCCGACGCGCCGGCCGGTGGCGCGCTCCACGTTGCCGTCGCATGCGTCGGCCAGGAAGGCGGCGACCAGGGCCGGGTCCATCTGCCAGGTGGCCGGGTCGGCGTCCACGAACAGGGGCTCGGCCCCGGCGTGGCGCACGGCGTTGGCGGTGGCGATGAAGGTCAGGCTGGGCACCAGCACCAGGTCGCCGGGCTCGACCCCCGCCACCATCAGCGCCACGTGCAGCGCCGCCGTGCCGCTGGCCGTGGCCACGGCGTGGGGCAGGCCCACGGCGCCGGCCAACTGGCGCTCGAACCGGTCGACGAAGGGCCCGGCCGAGGACACCCAGTTGGTGTCCACGCACCGGGCCAGGTTGGCGGCCTCGTTGCCCGCCAGGTGGGGCACGCAGAGCGGGATGAAGGGGGCGTCAGACGACATAGCCGCGCCGCTGGTAGCGCCCCCGGTTGTCGCGGATCCAGGCGATGGTGCGCGCCAGCCCGTCCTCCAGGGACACGGCGGGGGACCAGCCCATGAGCTCGGCCGCCAGGCGGTTGTCGGACAGCAGGCGTTCCACCTCGCTGGCGCCGGGGCGCACGCGGGTGGCATCGGCCTGGGGCTCGAAGGGCACGCCCATCATCTGGGCGATCAGGGCCGCCAGGTCGCCGATGGCGATCTCGCGCCCGGTGCCCAGGTTGATGGTGCGGCCCACGGCGGCCTCGGCCGTGCCGGCGGCCAGGAAGCCGGCCACGGTGTCGGACACATAGGTCAGGTCCCGCGTCGGCGTCAGGTTGCCCAGGCGCACGGGGCCGCCGTCCAGGGCCTGGGTGATGATGGTGGGGATCACGGCGCGGGCCGACTGGCGCGGCCCGAAGGTGTTGAAGGGCCGCAGCGTCACCACCGGCAGGCCGAACGAGCGGTGGTAGGCCTCGGTCATCATGTCGGCGCCGATCTTGCTGGCCGAATAGGGGGACTGGCCCTGCAGGGGGTGGTCCTCGGCGATGGGTACCCGCTGGGCGGTGCCGTAGGTCTCGCTGGTGGAGGTGACGACGACGCGGCCCACATCCAGGTCCCGCGCCGCCTGCAGCACGTTCAGGGTCCCCTCGCCGTTGACCCGCAGGTAGGACCGGGGCGCCAGGTACGAGTACGGAATGCCGATCAGCGCCGCCAGGTGGAACACCACCGCCCGCCCGGCCACGGCGTAGCGCACGTAGTCGGCGTCGGTCACGTCGCCGGCCAGCACCTCCATGGACCCGGCGGCCGGGTTGTCGTCCAGCCAGCCCCAGGAGCCGAGCGCGTTGTAGTGCACCAGGGCCCGCACGTTGGCGCCGGCGGCCACCAGGGCCTCGGCCAGGTGGCTGCCGATGAAGCCGCCGGCGCCGGTGACCAGCACGGGCACGTTGTTCCATTGGGTCATGATGACAATCTCCCCGCCGCCGCGTCGGCCTGGGCGCGGCGGTAGTCCTGGTGCTGGCCGATGTCCACCCAGTATTCGTGGATGGGGAAGCTGGCCACCATGCGCCCGGCATCCAGCAGGCGCTGGATCAGGTCGGTCATGTCCAGCTTGTCGCCGGGCGGCAGGGCGTCCAGCACGTCCGGTTCCAGCAGGTAGATGCCGGCGTTGACGAAGTGGGACAGCACGGGCTTTTCCGTCAGCGCCGTCACCCGGGCGCCGTCGGCCTCCACCACCCCGAAGGGCACGGGCACCTCGTAACGGCGCACGCCCACGGTCAGCACGGCCTCGTGCTCGCGGTGGAAATCCAGCATGGCGCGGAAGTCCACGGCCGTCAGGATGTCGCCGTTGACCACCAGCAGCGGGTCGGTGCCGCGCTCCATCAGGGCCAGGGCGCCGGCCGTGCCCAGGGGTTCCTCCTCGTGGGTGTACTGGACGCGCACGCCGAAATCCCGCCCGTCGCCGAAATGGTCGCGGATCTTGTCGGCGTGGTAGTGGGTGGTGATGTTCACGTGGCGCACGCCCGATTCCCGAAGCTGTTCGACGATGCGCTCGATCACCGGCTTGTCGCCCACGGGCAGCAGGGGCTTGGGCGTGTCGTCGGTGAGCGGGCGCAGGCGCACGCCGAAGCCGCCGGCCATGACCACGGCCCGCAGGCCCAGGTCGTGGCCCCGGTCGAGCTGGCTTTTCAGGGCCAGGCCGCACAGGCGCCCGTCCCGCCCCACCAGGGGCAGGTGGCGCACCAGGCGCACGGTCATCAGCCGCAGCAGGTCGTCGGCCGTGGCCTCGGGCGGCGCGGTCAGGGGCTTTTCCCAGGCCCGCACCCGCTTGGTGGACAGGAATTCCGACACCGCGCGGCCGAAGTCGGCGTTGGCCAGCAGGGCCCGGCGCACGTCGCCGTCGGTGATGATGCCCAGCAGCCGGCCGTCACCGTCCAGCACCAGGGCCACGCCCTCGCCGTTGCGGTCGATCAGCGCCAGCACGTCGCGCATGGGGGTTTCCGGCGCCACGGCGAAGCGCGCCATCACGTCTTCCAGGCTGCCGGGGGGATGGGGGCTCATGGTTTCGGTTCAGGTCTCCGTTTCCCACACCGGGTGGCGCAGCACCCACTTGTCGCCGTCGCGCATCCACAGGTGCGGCGAGCGGAACCTGTCCACCAACTCCAGGAAGTATTCCGGGTCCATGCCGATGTAGTCCATCACCTCGTGGAAGTGGCGTTCGGGGAACTCGCCGTCGAACCGCCGGGCCAGGGCCACGCCCTCTTCCCGCGTCAGGTGGCGGTTGCGGATTTCCTGGCTGGCGTCATAGGTGGCGCGGCCCAGGCCGAACTTGATCCAGGTGGTGTAGTAGTGGAAGCCGTCGATCTTGTCGTCCAGGCTGTTGTACTTGGAATAGGTGCCTTCCGTGCGCACCGGGTTGGCCTCGAACCCCGTGTGCTCGACCGAATAGTAGTAGGCCTCCTGCGGCGTCCACTTGGTGTAGTAGCCCAGGTAGTGGACCTGCACGTCGCCGCGCCCCAGCTCTTCCTCGCTGGGCGGCAGGTAGGACATGATCTCGTTCAGGCGCAGGCCGTGCACGTCCATCAGCTCGCGCACCGTGGCGCCGCCCAGGTAGATGTCGTCCAGGTTGGCCATGGCGTAGTAGGACTTGTCGCGCAGCGACGAGCTGGTCTCGGCGATGGGGTTGCCGTATTCGGCCTCGGACTCGCCGAAGAACACCAGCGGCACGCCGAACTTCAGGGCCATCTTGGGGGCCAGGTTCTTCTGGCCCAGGATGAAGGTCTGGAACGGGTGCATCAGGTTCTCGATGGCCAGGCGGGTCAGCAGCTTCTGGGCCCGGCCGTTGGGCTTGAAGGTGACGTTGTCGAACCCGCCCACCTCGATCCAGTTGCGGAAGTTCTTCCAGCCGATGTCGGTATAGAGGATCGGCGGCCAGGTGACCGTCAGCGGGTTCATGCCGTACTTGTACTTCAGCAGGTGGGCGGCATAGCAGCTGTCCTTGCCGCCGGAACCGGGGACGATGCAGTCGTAGCCGCCGTCGGTGCGCCGGTGCTGGTCCAGCAGGCGCAGCAGTTCCTCCTCCCGCGCCGCCCAGTCGATGGTCTCCTTCACCTCGGCGTAGCGGCAGGCGTCGCAGATGCCGTCGTCCCAGATCTTCAGGGCCGTGGCCTTGCGCTGGGTGGTGTGCTTGAACTCGGGCGTCGAGGCCGGGCGCTGGTTGGACATCACGCACCGCTTGCAGTAGGTCACGTCCTGCGGCAGGCCGTAATAGGCCTCGGGCTGGTTGCGCTGGTCACTCATGAAGGGCCCCTTGGTCAAGCATGGCGGCGATGGTGCGATAGATGCGCAGGCCCGGCTCGGCGCTGCGCTCGGGATGGAACTGGCAGGCGAACAGGTTGCCCCGCCACAGGGCGGCGCAGAAATCCTGGCCGCCGAAATCCGATTGGGCCAGCACCACCGACGGGTCTTCCGGCCGCACGTAGTAGGAATGGACGAAGTACAGGTGGGTGCCCGGCGCCACGCCGGCCAGGGGCCCGTCATCCCAGCTTCGCCCGGCCGGCGGATGGACGGGCCGCCAGCCCACCTGGGGCACCTTCAGGCCCTTGTCGCCGGGCAGGCGCTCCACGGTGCCGGGCACCAGGCCCAGGCCCGCGTGGGTGCCGAATTCGTGGCTTTCGCCCATCAGAAGCTGGAGCCCCAGGCAGATGCCCAC
The DNA here is from genome assembly GCA_020446745.1 of Rhodobacterales bacterium. GTDB lineage: Bacteria > Pseudomonadota > Alphaproteobacteria > Rhodospirillales > JACKKN01 > JAGREA01. The sequence goes on from JAGREA010000517.1 coordinate 4,816, forward strand.
CAGGGGCTTGCCGGCCGCCGCCAGGTCCTGCAGCGCCGCCACCAGGTCCCGTTCCCCCAGCGCCGCCATGGCGTCGGCGAAGGCCCCCACGCCGGGCAGCACCACCACGTCGGCCGCCGCCAGGGCCGCCGGGTCGTCGGTGATGGCGGCGTCCAGGCCCACGTGTTCGCAGGCCTGCTGCACGCTGAACAGATTGCCCAGCCCGTATTCCACGATGGCGGCGCGGGCCATGTCAGGCCGCCCCCGCCGCTTCGGCGGCCGGGCGCAGGTCCAGGCCGCGGGACATCAGGTCCGCCTTCAGGGCCGCCAGGTCCGTGGGCGCGAAGCGCCGGGTGGCGCCGCCGCCACGGCGCAGGAATTCGATGTTGCCCTCGTCGCCGAAGGCGTCGCCGTCCAGGGGCAGGGTCAGGGCCAGGTGGTAGTGCAGCATGGTGGCGAGCGACACGGCATCGGCCGCCCCCTCGGCGACCACGGCGGCCACCTGGTCCACCGAGCCGCCGCCGCCCCCGGCGATCACCGGCACCGGGGCGGCGCGGGCGATGCGGCCGGTCAGGTCCAGGTCGAAGCCGGCGCCGGTGCCGTCGCGGTCGATGGCCGTGACCAGCAGTTCGCCGGCCCCCAGGTCGACGGCCCGGTCGGCCCATTCGAAGGCGTCCACGCCGGTGCTTTCGCGGCCGAAGTCCGTATAGGCCTCGTAGCGGCCGTCGGGGTGGCGGATGGCCTCGATGGACACCACGATGGTGGACGAGCCGAACTTGCGCGACGCCTGGCGGATCAGCTCGGGGTCCTTCACCACGGCGGTGTTCAGGGCCACCTTGTCGGCCCCGGCCCGCAGCACGTCGCGGATGTCGTCCAGGGTCAGCAGGCCACTGGCCACGGTCAGCGGTACGTACAGGTCGCGGGCCGGTCGCGACACCATGTCCAGCAGGCTGTTGCGGCCGTACAGGCTGGCCACGGCGTCCACATAGATCAGCTCGTCGGCCCCGGCGGCGTAATAGGCCCGGGCGAAGGCTTCCGGCCGGCCCAGCACGCGCAGGCCCTCGAACCGGATCCCCTTGACCAGGTTCGGGCCCTTGATTTCCAGCCGAGGAATGATGCGCACCGTCATGGCAAACCCGTTCCCGCCCGCGCCGGAAGGCGCCGGCCCGGGTCCTCCCCCGGTGATAGCGCGGGCCATTTTAAGAAAGACCTAACGCTCCCGCTGCTAGCGTGCGGCCGGAACGCCCCCGCGAGACAGCCACCGGACCCGCCCGCCATGGACCGCGCCCTCATCGTCTTCGCCCGCGGCCAGGCCGCCAACGGCAACGTGGACCGCATGGTCGGCGCCCTGGCCGATGCCTTCGCCCGCCGGGGCTTCGAGACCCGCGACCTGGACACCACCGACCGCCCGGCCATGGAGGACCTGCAGCGCCAGGTGGCGGCCGGCCGGGTGGGCCTGCTGGTGGCCATGAACGTGGGCATGGAGGCCATCCTGGCCAACGCCCCGTGGCTGAAGGGCGTGCCCCTGTTCCTGTACCAGTTGGACCATCCCTACCTGGTCTATCCGGCCGTGGCCGGGCTGATCGAGGCCTTCAACCAGGTGCGCCTCAGCTACACCGGCCCCAGCCAGGCCGTGTTCGCCCGCCACCTGCACCCCCGGGCGGCGGCCATCACCTGCCTGCCCCACGCCGCCGTCCCCGTGGAAACCCGGTCCTGGGACCGGCGCGACATCCCGGTGCTGTTCACCGGCAACCGGGGGCAGGACCCGGAAGCCCTGCGCGATTCCTGGCGCCACCTGGGGGCCGAGCAGCACGCCCTGCTGAACGGCATCGTCGAAACGCTGCTGGCCTCCACCACCGTGTCGCTGGAAGACGCCACCCGCGCCGCCCTGGGCCAAACGCCCATCAGCAACCCGGCGCTGTGCGCCACCATGCGGGCCGTGGACCAGTACATTCGGGCCCGCCTGCGCATCGAGGTGCTGTCCAGCCTGACCGACCTGGAAGGCCTGCACGTGTGCGGCGACGGGTGGGACGACCTGGCCGGCCTGGGCCCCGTCACCCTGCTGGGCCCCACCCCGGCCGACCGGGTGCTGGCCCTGATGGGCCGAGCCAAGATGGTGCTGAACGTGCACCCCGCCTATTACGACAGCCACGAACGGGTGTTCGACGCCGCCGCCGCCGGCTGCCTGCCGGTGATCACGCCCTCGCGGTTCCTGATCGACGAATTCGGCCGCGACGCCCTGCGGGTGCTGACCCCGGGGGCCGATCCTTCGGAAGTGATCGCCGCCGCACTGGACGACGACGCCGGGTCGGCCGAGCGGGCCCGGTCGGCGCGGCGGGTGCAGGAACGGGCCCATACCTGGGATCACCGCGTTTCCGCCCTGCTGGCCGGGCTGGAGCCCCGGTGATGGCACGGCGCAAGGCCCTGGTCACCCTGGCCATCGGCGAGCGCTACGTGGCCGATTTCGTGCGCGACGCCCGGGCCGGCTGGCAGGCCTATGCGGACCGGCACGGCTATGACCTGTACGTGCTGACCGAACCCATCGACGCCAAGGCCACCCGGGCGCTGCACTGGCAGAAGCTGCTGGTGGGCCTGGTGCCGGGGATCCGCGACTACGACCATGTGGTGTGGCTGGATTCCGACGTGATCA
>JAGREA010000518.1 GCA_020446745.1 Rhodobacterales bacterium
AGCTTCAGCAGGCGGCGCCGGCCGACCAGGCGCAGCACCACCCCCAGCAGGGCCACGCCCCACACCAGGGACAGCAGAACCCAGCGGTCGTGGCCCTGCAGCACCGCCAGCACGATGGGCGTGTAGGTGCCGGCGATGAGCAGGTAGATGGCGCAATGGTCCAGGGTGCGCAATCGCGCCTTGGCATCGCCGGGAGGTACCGCGTGGTAGAGCGCCGAGGCGGTGAACGACAGCACCAGGGTGGCGCCGTACAGGGCCACCCCGGCCACGGTGGCGGCCCCGTGGGGAATCGCGCGGTGGATCAGGTACACCAGCCCGGCCAGGCCGAGCACCGCGCCCAGGGCCTGCACGGCCGTATTGGCGGCCTCCTCGGCCCGGGTGGGGGCGGGTCTGGCGTCAACGGAGTTCGGCATGGGGGCAGTATGCACCCATCGGCGGACGAGTCTTGGGGAAACGGCGGGCCCGACCCGTCGGCCCGAATTCAGGGTACAACGCCCACGCGATGTTCCCATTTGCGTTTTTACGCATGTCCCGCCATCGTATCGCAAAACAAGAAAAACATCGGGCAACAAGGGAGAATGAAATGAACAGGAAATCCCCTGTAACCGTGGCCATGACCGTATGGGGAGCAGCCGTTCTGTGGCTGCTGTCGGCTATTGCCCCCGCGTCCGTCACACCTGCGCTAGCTCTGGAACTGGACGGCAAGGAGGTGCCCCTGCACCACGTGTCGTCGACCCGTTGCAAGAAATGCCACGAGAACATCTATCGGCAGTGGAAGGGCTCCATGCACGCCCAAAGCACCGCCTTCGCCGATCCCATCCACCGCGCCTTCTACAAGAACCTGGTGGGCGACCCGGGCCACGAGGGCCTGAAGCACAAGGCCTCGGGCAAGTACCCCGTGTGCCTGCAGTGCCACGCCCCCAACGCGGCCCAGGACGGCAAGACCAAGCTGGACGCCATTCCGTCGTACAAGGAAGGCGTCAACTGCGTCACCTGCCACCGCCTGAAGGCCTACAAGGGGACCAAGGGGCCCGACGGCAAGCTGCGCCTGGGCATGCTGGCCTATGAGGTGGCCGACACCTGCCAGGGCCCGTCGGGCTTCATGGACGGCACCCGGCCCGATTCCAGCGAAGACGAGGACCGCCACAATCCGCACGTGCGCAAGATGCCCTACGTGTCGGATCCCAACGCCACCACGGCGGCCCTGCCCCTGGAATCCAACCCCATGCTGCTGAAAACGTCGGAAGCCTGCCTGGGCTGCCACGACCAGCGCAACAACCCCAACGGCGTGCCGTTGTGCCAGACGGGGTCGGAATACGCCCACGGCAAGACCTTCGTCACCTGCCAGTCCTGCCACATGCCGGTGAACAACGGGTTCGCCGACCATTCCATGGGTGGCGGGCACGACCTGGGGATGCTGAAGCGGTCCCTGGTGCTCACCCTGAACGCCAAGGAGGGGGATGGCGACAGCCTGTCGGTGGACGTTTCCATGCGCAACCTGCAGCCCCACAAGATGCCCACGGGGGCACCGTTCCGGAACCTGGTCATGCGCCTGACGGCCTATGACGTGGACGGCCAGATGGTGTGGAGCAACTTCAAGACCCACCCGGCCCAGGAGGACCCCCGGGCCTACCTGACCTACACCCTGGCCGACGACGCCGGCAAGATGGCGATGCCGCCGGTGGCCACCAAGGTGGGCGGCGACAACCGCCTGGACCCGTACGAGAACCGGGTGCTTACCTACGCCGTGCCGCGCCAGGGCACGGTGCTGGTGCGGGCCGAGCTGTACTACAGCCTGTTGTGGCCCGTGTTGGCGAACAAGATGAGCTTCCTGCCCGACCATCTGCGGCAGGGCCAGCAGTTCGCGTTCGCCGAAGTGCGTCTTTGAATTTCAGGAAACGTATTGCCCGCACCTCGGGGGGAGGCGCCTTGGCGCCTCCCCCTTCTTCGTTGTGCAAGGCGCCTCAGTGGCTCATCAGCACCGGGATGGTGGCCTCGGCCAGCATGTGGCTGGTCACGCCGCCCAGGATGAGCTGGCGCAGGCGCGAGTGGGTGTAGGCGCCCATGACCAGCAGGTTGGCGTCGCAGCCGGCGCAGGCGGCCAGGATTTCCGAACCGGCGCCGCGGCCGTCGGAAATGGTGGTCACGTCGCTGGCCACGCCGTGCCAGGCCAGGTACTGGGACAGGCGGTCGCCCGAGGGCACGCCGGCCTCGCCCTCGCCCGAGGTCACGATCAGCACCTTGTCGAACCGGCGCAGCAGCGGCCCGGCGGCGGCCACGGAGCGGGCGGCCTCGGCGCTGCCGTTCCAGGCCACCACGGCGGTGCCGGTCAGGCTGCGGGGCGGGCCGGGCGGCGCGATCAGCACCGGGCGGCCGCTTTCGAACAGGGCCGCGTTGATGGTCAGGGTGGTCGAGACCTCGCTGTCGGCCACCGGGCGGGCGACCACGATCAGGTCGGCCAGGCGGCCGCGGCAGGCGGTGATCTCGTCCTCGCGGCCGGTGATCTCGATCCAGCCGGCGGTCACGCCGGCGGCGGGATCGGGCATTTCCGCCAGGGGGATGTTCTGGTCCTTGCAGGCGGCCTCGAACATGCCGCGGGCGCTTTGGGCGTGCTGGCCGGATTCCTTTTCCGCCAGTTCGATCATCTCTTCGATCATGGCGCCCGACATGCCCTCGCCCAGCAGGGGAACCGCGTCCTTGGGGTCCGGGCGGACGTGCAGCACGTCCACATGGGCCGGCAGGTCGCGACCCAGGGCGAAGGCCATGTCCATGGCCGACTTCGAGGCTTCAGAGCCATCGACAGGCGCGAGAATCGTCCGGATTGGCATCGTCTATCCTCCTTTGCGACCATGGGACGGACCATGGCTCATCCATGGCCTGCCCACCCCTTTATTTTACACCCCGAAGGCGCCCCTTTGAACCGGCAATCGGCACCATCAAGACTTCAGTCCCAAACAGGCCAAGCCCTTCTTGACGGTCGCTTCCCGGGGACCGGAGGAGTCGATGCGCTTCCACGACATGGGACCAATGTCATATTTCGATTGGGCCAGGGCCACGGCGGCATCGGCATCCGAGGGGTTGTCCGTGCGGCGGGTCACCCGGTCCAGGCGCACGGCCTCGGGGGCCTCCAGCCACAGGCCGTCGAAGGGCACGCCCAGGCGCGCCGCCAGGTCGGCCATGGCCTGGCGCTCGTGGGGGCGGGCGAACACGGCGTCGGCGATCACCGACTGGCCGGCCCGCAGGGCCCGTTCGGCGTCGGCCAGGAAGGTGTCGTAGGTGCGCCGCGTGGTCTCGGCCGTGTAGTGGGCGCCGTCCAGGCGGGTGGTGGCGTCCACCCCGGCCAGGCGCTTGCGGATCACGTCGGTGCGCACCACCCGGGCCCCCGGGGCGGCGCCCAGGAACGGCGCCAGCTCGCGGCCCATGCGCGACTTGCCGCTGCCCGACAGGCCGCCCACGGCCACCAGGCGCGGCGGCGGCGGGTCCAGGTAGGCGATGGCGGCGGCCAGGTAGGCGGCCGATTCCGCCCGGTGCCGTTCCGCCTCGGCGGCCGTGGCCGCGCCCAGGGACATGGACACGTGAACGTGGGCGCGGATCGACGCCCGGGTGGACAGGAACAGGGGCAGCAGGGCCAGCCCGTCGGCCCCGGCCGGGAACCACAGGGCGGCCAGGTCCATGTAGCGGTTGAACAGCACGTTGGCCAGGCGCCGGTGGCGGCGGTGGTCCAGGTCCATGACCAGGAAGGCCGTGTCGTACAGCACGTCCACGCAGGCGAAGATGCGGTTGAACTCGATGGCGTCGAAGGGCGTGGGTTCGCCGTCCAGGCAGCAGATGTTGCCCAGGTGCAGGTCGCCATGGCCGTGGCGCACGGCGCCGGCGGCGCGCCGGGCGTCCAGCAGGTCCCCCACCCCGGCCAGGGCGGCCCGGGCCTTCTCCCCCAGCTCGGCCACGCGGGGCCGGTCCACCAGGGCGTCGGGCAACTGGGCGAAGGTGTCCTGCACGCCGCCCAGGGTGCGGGCCAGGCCGTCGCGGCCGCCCAGGTCGGTGATCACCTCGGCCTCGGCGTGGAAGCGGGCCACGGCCGTGGCCAGGCGTTCCATGTCGCGCCGGTCCAGGGCCTCGGCCACCACCAGGCGGTCGTACAGCGTGTCCTGGTCGAACCGCACCATCTCCACCAGCCAGTCCACGGGCGTACCCGGGCCGTCCAGGGCCAGGGTGCCGTCTTCGGCCCGGGTGACGGCGCGCACGCCCCGGTACAGGGTGGGCGCCGTGCGTCGGTTCAGGCGCACCTCGGCCTCGCAGGCGGCGCGGCGGTTCTCCAGCGTGGTGAAATCCAGGAACGGGAAGCGCACGGCCCGCTTCAGCTTCAGGGCCCGGTCGCCGCACAGGAACACGGCGGAGATGTGGGTGTCGATGCGCTCCACGGGCCCCACCGACCGCCCGAAGGCGGCCGGGGTGGCCAGGAAGGCCAGCACGTCGTCCTGCGTGTCCGCCGTCATGTCGGACCTGTTCCGTGGAAGGGGCCGCCAAGGGGCAGGATACCCCTTGGCGAGCCTTCGTCTACCCCTTGGCG
>JAGREA010000519.1 GCA_020446745.1 Rhodobacterales bacterium
CGGCCACCAGCCACAGGCGGTCGGCCACCAGCTCGATCAGGTGCGGGTCGTGGCTGACCAGGATCACCGCCCCCTGGTAGGCGTTCAGGGCCTCCACCAGGGCCTGGCGGGCGTCCACGTCCAGGTGGTTGGAGGGCTCGTCCAGCAGCAGCACGTGGGGGGCGTCCAGGCTCATCAGGGCGAACAGCAGGCGCGCCTTCTCGCCGCCCGACAGGTCCCGCACCCGGGTGTCGGCCTTCTCGACGCCGAAGCCGAAGCCGCCCAGGTGGGCCCGCACCTGGCTTTCCCGCTTGTCCGGCAGGCGCCGGGCCAGGTGGTCCAGGGGGCTGGCGTCGGCGTCCAACTCCTCGGTCTGGTGCTGGGCGAAATAGCCCACCCGCAGCTTGCCCGGCCGGCGCACGGCGCCGGCCATGGGCTCCAGGCGGCCGCCCAGCAGGCGGATCAGGGTGGACTTGCCGTTGCCGTTGGCGCCCAGCAGGGCGATGCGGTCGTCCATGTCGATGCGCAGGTCCAGGCCCCGCAGCACCGGCTGGCCGGGCACGTAGCCGGCATCCACGCCGTCCAGGGTCACCAGGGGTGGGGGCAGGGGGTCGGGGGCCGGGAAGTCGAACAGGGTGGCCCGGTCCTCGATCACCGCGGCGATGGGCTGCATGCGTTCCAGCATCTTCATGCGGCTTTGCGCCTGGCGGGCCTTGGTGGCCTTGGCCCGGAACCGGTCGACGAAGGCCTGGATGCGCTGGCGCTCGGCCTCCTGCTTGCGGCGCGCCTTCTCCTGCAGCACCAGCTGGGCGCTGCGGGTGGCCTCGAACCGGTCGTAGCCGCCGGCATAGCGGGTCAGGGTGCCGCCCCACAGGTGGACAATGCCGTCCACGGCCCGGTTCAGCAGGTCGCGGTCGTGGCTGATGACGATCAGGGTGCCGGGCCAGGACGCCAGGTGCCCTTCCAGCCACAGGGCGGCTTCCAGGTCCAGGTGGTTGGTGGGTTCGTCCAGCAGCAGCAGGTCGGGCCGGGCGAACAGGGCCGCCGCCAGGGCCACGCGCATGCGCCAGCCGCCGGAAAAGTCGCTGCAGGGCCGGGCCTGGGCCGCCGTGTCGAACCCCAGGCCCGACAGGATGGCCGCCGCCCGGGCCGGCGCCGTGTGGGCGTCGATGTCGGCCAGGCGGGTGTGCACGTGGGCGATGCGCTCGGGATCGGTGGCCGTTTCGGCCTCGGCCAGCAGGGCGGCGCGCTCGGTGTCGGCGGCCAGCACGGTATCCAGCAGGCTTTCGGGACCAGCCGGCGCCTCCTGGGCCACCTGGCCCACGCGGGCCCGGGCCCGCACCTGGATGGTGCCGGAATCGGGCGCCGCGGCGCCGCAGATCAGGCGGAACAGGGTCGTCTTGCCGGTGCCGTTGGCGCCCACCAGACCCACCTTGTGGCCCATGGGCACCACCACCGAGGCCCCCTCGAACAGGGTCCGTCCGCCAATGCGATAGGTCAGGTCGTTGATGTGCAACATGGGCGGCGGTGTAGCACGGGCGCCGGTCCGGGAACAGGGGGCGTGCGCCCGGCGCAGCGCATTGGGAGTTGCCACGGCGTGCCGGACCCGTTATACGGGCCGCGCCGCCGGGCATGCCCCGGCCCATGTTCAACAACAGAAGCAGGTTCTTGAGGTCATGGCTGTCGAACGCACCCTTTCGATCATCAAGCCCGACGCCACCGCGCGCAACATCACGGGCTCGATCAACGCGCTTTTCGAGGACGCCGGCCTGCGCATCGTTGCCCAGCGTCGCGTCCGCCTGACCCGCGAGATGGCGGAAGCCTTCTACGCGGTGCACCAGGAACGCTCGTTCTTCGGCGAGCTGGTGGATTACATGATTTCCGCCCCCGTGGTGGTCCAGGTTCTGGAGGGCGAGGACGCCATCGCCAAGAACCGCGAGGTCATGGGCGCCACCAACCCGGCCAACGCCGACGAGGGCACGGTGCGCAAGGAATTCGGCCTGAACGTTCAGGAGAACTCGGTCCACGGCTCGGACAGCCCCGAGAACGCGGCCATCGAGATCGCCTTCTTCTTCGCCGGGGTCGACATCGTCGGCTAAGGCGTTCGCGGATTTCGACCGGCGGCGCGCGTCCCCACCCGGGGCGCGCGCCGTTGGCGTTTATGGGCGACGTATCAAGAGATGACGCCCTCAGGCTGAGGAGGCCCGCAGGGCTGTCCCAAAGCCCTGGCGGCGCCCGTCACGGTCCCACCAGCCCTTCGAGGCTCGCTGCGCTCGCACCTCAGGGTGAGGGTGTAAGGGGCTGGAAGATCTCGCGTATTTAGGCCGGGTTGACCAGGGCGTCGCCGGACGGCCGGGCGTCGGCCACCACCACCCGCTCGTCGACGATGGTCAGGCGCCCCTCGGCGAACAGGCGCACGGCCAGGGGGTAGATGCGGTGTTCCTGTTCCAGGATCCGCGCCGCCAGGGTGTCGGCCGTGTCGGCGGCCAGGATGGGCACCGCCGCCTGGACGATGATCGGCCCCGAATCCATGGCCGGGCGCACGTAGTGCACCGTGCAGCCGGAAAAGCGCACCCCGGCGTCGATGGCCCGCTGCTGCACGTCCAGGCCCTTGAAGGCCGGCAGCAGGGACGGGTGGATGTTCAGCAGCCGGTCGTGCCAGGCGGAAACGAATCCGTCCGTCAGCAGGCGCATGAACCCGGCCAGGCACACCAGTTCGGCTCCCACGGCCCGCAGGTGGTCGGTCAGCGCCGCCTCGAAGGGCTCGCGGCCGGCGAAGTCCCGGTGGTTGATGGTGGCCGTGGCCAGGCCGGCCTTCCCGGCCCGCTCCAGGCCCATGACGCCGGGCACGTTGGACACCACGGAAACGATTTCCGCCGGATAGGCCGGGTCGGCCGCCGCGTCGATCAATGCCTGCAGGTTGCTGCCCCGGCCCGAGATCAGCACCGCCACCTTCAGCTTGCTCATGAGTCCAGGGCCCAGCGGTTGTCCACGTTGGCCAGGCGCACGGCATCGCCGCCGTCGCGGGCCTCGATGCGGCCCAGGTCGTGGACGGTCTCGCCGGCTTCGGTCAGCAGGGCGGCCAGGGCGTCGGCCCGGTCCGCCGCCGCCACCACCACCATGCCGATGCCGCAGTTGAAGGTGCGGGCCATCTCGCGCGGCGCGATGCCGCCGGCCCGGGCCAGCCAGCGGAACACCGGCGGCAGGTCCCAGGCCGCCACGTCGAGGACCGCCGCCGCCGAGTCGGGCAGCACCCGGGGAATGTTTTCCAGCAGCCCGCCGCCGGTGATGTGGGCCAGGGCCTTCACCCCGCCGGCCCGAACCGCCGCCAGGCAGGATTTCACGTAGATGCGGGTGGGCACCAGCAGGGCCTCGCCCAGGGACCGGTCGGGGGCGAAGGGGGCCGGGGCGGCATAGTCGCCGCCGGCCACGTCCACCACCCGGCGCACCAGCGAGAAGCCGTTGGAATGGAGCCCCGACGAGGCCAGGCCCAGAATGCGGTCGCCCGGCACCACGCCGGCGCCGGTCAGGATGGCGTCGCGCTCCACGGCGCCGACGGCGAATCCGGCCAGGTCGTAGTCGCCGTCGGCGTACATGCCGGGCATTTCCGCCGTCTCGCCGCCGATCAGGGCGCAGCCGGCCTGGCGGCAGCCCTCGGCGATGCCGCCCACCACGGCCGCGCCGGCCTGGGGCGACAGGCGCCCGGTGGCGTAATAGTCCAGAAAGAACAGGGGCTCGGCGCCCTGGACCACCAGGTCGTTGACGCACATGGCCACCAGGTCGATGCCCACGGTGTCGTGGCGGTCGGCCAGGATGGCGATCTTCAGCTTGGTGCCCACGCCGTCGGTGCCGGCCACCAGCACCGGGTCCGTGAAGCCCGCCGCCTTCAGGTCGAACAGCGCGCCGAAACCGCCCAGGCCGTCCATGGTGCCCGGCCGGCCGGTACTGGCCGCCAGGGGCTTGATGGCATCCACCAGCGCCTCGCCGGCGTCGATGTCCACCCCCGCGTCCTTGTAGCTGAGACCCTTCGGCCCTTCGTCTTGGCCCGTCATCGAAGCCCCTCCAACAACCGCTTTTCCGCCGGACGCAACGTGGTACATTACGCGGGCTCCGGCCGGGGCAGACCATAGCGGATCGGAGACGCAATGCAATGATCCTGACCCATCGTGACCGGTGGTCGCGGCGGCTTGCCGGCGGCCTGATGGCGATGCTGGCCCTGGTGGTCCTGTGCGGCGGCGCCCGGGCCCAGGTGCTGGACGTGTACGAGGTGCGCGACGTGCCCGTGGACGTGACCGCCGAAACGGCCGCCCAGGCCCGCGAACAGGCCCTGGCCGAGGGCGAGCGGCAAGCCTTCGACCTGCTGCTGCGGCGCCTGACCCTGGCCATGGACCGCGACCGCCTGCCAACCCTGGACAACACCGGCATGGCGGCCCTGGTCAAGGACTTCTCGGTGGTCGAGGAGAAGACGTCGGACGTGCGCTACCTGGCCAAGCTGGACTTCCGCTTCAAGCGCGAGGGCGTGCGCAACCTGCTGATGGACCGCGGCCTGCCCTTCGCCGAAACGGCCAGCAAGCCCATGGTGGTGCTGCCGGTGCAGGAATCGGCCGCCGGCCTGTTCCTGTGGGACGAACCCAACCCCTGGCGCGGCGCCTGGCGGCGCCTGCCGCCCCTGGGCGGGCTGGTGCCCCTGGTGCATCCCCTGGGCGACCTGCCCGACATCGCCGCCCTGGGCGCCCAGCAGGCCCTTGAGGGCGATGCCGAGGGCCTGGCCGCCCTGGTGCGGCGCTACAACGCCGGCGACGCCCTGGTGGCCCACGCGGTGATCCGGGCCGACGGCGCGGCCGAGCGGGTGGACGTGCTGGCCACCCGCCACGGGGCCACCGGCCGCGGCCAGACCCTGACCCTGACCCTGGACGGCCAGCCCGGCGAGCCGCGCGACGACCTGCTGTCGCGCGCCGCCGCCGCCGTGGCGGCCCAGGTGGAGGATTCGTGGAAGGCCGAGAACCTGCTGCAGTTCGGGGTGCCGTCCATCCTGCCGGCCAAGGTGCGCATCGGCGGCCTGAACGACTGGATGGCCGTGCGCCGGGCCCTGGCCCGGGTGGCCGTGGTGCGCCAGGTGGACCTGGTGCTGCTGTCCCTGGACGAGGCGCGGGTGAACCTGCACTACCTGGGCGACCCGGAACAGCTCTCGCTGGCCATGCGCCAGGCGGACCTGGCCCTGACCCTGGAGGGCACGGAATGGGTCCTGGCGCCCGTGGCGGGTTCCGGGGAGGGCCGGGTGCGGGAGGGCGGCTGAGGCCCGGGCCGTGCTGAGCCTTCCCAACATCCTGTCCATCGCCCGCATCCTGTCGGTGCCGCTGATCGTCTGGCTGATCCTGGAGCGGGCCTACCAGCCGGCCTTCTGGCTGTTCGTGGCGGCCGGCCTGTCCGACGCCGCCGACGGCTTCATCGCCAAGCATTTCGATGCCCGCACGGAAATCGGCGCCTACCTGGACCCCCTGGCCGACAAGGCCCTGCTGGTGGGCATCTACGTGACCCTGGGGGTATCGGGCTGCATCGAGACCTGGCTGGTGATCCTGGTGGTGTTCCGCGACATCCTGATCATCGGCGGGGCGCTGCTGTACCAGACCCTGAACCACGACCTGACCATGCGCCCGCTGATGGTCAGCAAGGTCAACACGGTGGCCCAGATCACCCTGGCCGCCCTGGTGCTGGGCCTGAAGGGATTCGGCCTGGACGACGGCCTGGCCCTGGCCGTGCTGGTGCCCCTGGTGGCCGCCACCACCCTGGTTTCGGGCACGGCCTACGTCTACACTTGGACCCGTCGCGCCATGATGATGGAACGGGGCGAATGACCCGCGAACGCCGCCTGCTGATCCTGCTGGCCGTGCTGGCCGGCGGCCTGTACCTGCTGTCGCTGCTGTCGGGCGTGCTGGCGCCCTTCGTGGCCGGCATGGCGGTGGCCTATTTCCTGGACCCCCTGGCCGACCGGCTGGAAGCGAAGGGGGCCTCGCGCACCCTGGCCACCGGCCTGATCCTGGCCTTCTTCTTCCTGGTCCTGGTGGGGCTGCTGTTCGCCCTGGCGCCGCTGCTGCAGGAACAGGTGGTGGGCCTGCTGACCCGCCTGCCGGACCTGATGGTGGCCCTGCGTGACCAGATCGCGCCCCTGTTCGACAGCCTGAAGACCCGCCTGTCGGCCGAGGACATGCAGAAGCTGGGCAGCGCCGCCAGCGCCTATGTGGGGCAGGGGGCCCAGGTGGTGTCCAAGCTGCTGCTGCGCCTGTGGAACGGCGGCCTGGCGGTGCTGGAGGTCCTGTCGCTGATCGTCATCATGCCCCTGGTGTCGTTCTATCTGCTGCGCGACTGGGACGCCATCGTGGCCAAGGTGGACAGCCTGCTGCCCCGCGACATGGCGCCCACGGTGCGCCGCCAGGTGGTGGAAATCGACCGCACCATCGCCGGCTTCGTGCGCGGCCAGGCCACCGTGTGCCTGGCCCTGGGGGCCTTCTACGCCATCGGCCTGACCCTGGTGGGGCTGGATTTCGGCCTGCTGGTGGGCCTGGGCACGGGGTTGATCTCGTTCATCCCCTATTTCGGCATGGCCCTGGGGCTGACCGTCGGCTTCGGCATCGCCCTGGCCCAGTTTTCCGACTGGATGCCCATCGCCCTGGTGGCCGGGGTGTTCGGCGCCGGGCAGGTGCTGGAAGGCTTCTTCCTGACGCCCAAGCTGGTGGGCGACAAGGTGGGCCTGCATCCGGTGTGGGTGATCCTGGCCCTGATGGCCGGCGGCAGCCTGTTCGGCTTCACCGGCGTGCTGCTGGCCGTGCCCGTGGCGGCGGTGATCGGCGTGATGATCCGCTTCACCGCCCAGCAGTACCTGGACAGCCGCCTGTTCCACGGCCACGACTGGACGCCTGAGGCCCATGGCGAAGTTCATGGCGAGGCCGTCGGCGCGTCCGAACCCGATCCGTCGGATCCCCAGGACTCCCGGGGGGAGTCGTGAACGCCGAGCGCCAGTTCAGCTTCGATTTCGACCACCGTCCCGCCCTGGCGCGGGACGATTTCCTGGTGGCGCCCAACAACGCCGACGCCGTGGCCTGGCTGGACCGCCACCCCCACTGGCCGGCCCCGGCCCTGGTGGTGCACGGCCCGGCGGCCTGCGGCAAGACCCACCTGGCCCAGGTGTTCAAGGCCGCCACCGGGGCCCGCACGGTGACCCCCGAGGGCCTGGCCGACACGCCCCCCCAGGTGCTGCTGGGCACCACCCCCGCCTGCGTGGTGGAGGACGTGGAGGACGTGATCGCCGAGGGCCTGGAGGAGGCCCTGCTGCACCTCTACAACGTGGTGGCGGAAACCGGCCGCCACCTGCTGCTGACGGCCCGGTCCCCGGCGTCGCGCTGGCCCATGACCCTGCCGGACCTGGCCTCGCGCCTGAAGGCGGCCGGCTCGGTGGCCATCGGCCCGCCCGACGACAGCCTGATCGTCGCCGTCATGGTCAAGCTGTTCGCCGACCGCCAGCTGCGCGTGGACGACGACGTGGTGGCCTTCATCCTGCCGCGCCTGGAACGCACCTTCGCCGCCGTCAACCGGTTCGTGGCCGACCTGGACCGGGCCGCCATGGCCCAGCGGCGCAAGATCACCATCCCCCTGGCCCGCCAGGTGCTGGCGCGGCTGGACCCCCCGGCCGACGCCTGATACGACTTGCAGATCGCAAGTCATCGATTCAGGGAGGCGTCCATGGCGGGCAGGGGCAAGGGTATGAGCAAAGGCGGCGAGATCGGCCCCTTCGCGGGCTTCGGGCCCGGTTTCTTCGGCTTTTTCCGCGACCTGGCGGCAAACAACGACCGCGACTGGTTCACCGCCCACAAGGACCGCTACCGGGCCGAGGTGGTGGACCCCATGGTCCGCTTCATCGCCGCCATGGGGCCGCGGCTGGAAGCCGTGTCGCCCCACTTCGTGGCCGATCCGCGGCCCAACGGCGGGTCCATGTTCCGCATCCATCGCGACGTGCGCTTTTCCAAGGACAAGCGGCCCTACAAGGAGCACGGGGCCTGCCAGTTCCGCCACGCCGCCGGGCGTGACGCCCACGCGCCGGGCTATTACGTGCACCTGGCGCCGGACGAGGTGGTGTTCGGCGGCGGCATCTGGCTGCCCCCGGCGCCGGCCCTGGCGACCATCCGCGAGGCCATCCGCGACCGCCCCGAGGCCTGGGCGGCGGCGGCCGGCGACGGCGGCTTGAAGGCGGTGTTCGGCGGCGTGGCCGGGCAGAGCCTGACCCGGCCGCCCCGGGGCTTCACCGCCGACGACCCCCACATCGACGACATCAAGCGCAAGTCGTTCTTCGCCATGCGCCACACGGGGCCGGACCTGGCCGGCTCGGCTGCCTTCGCCGACGAGGTGGCGGCCGCCTTCGCCGCCGCCACGCCGCTGATGCGCTTCCTGACCGACGCCCTGGACCAACCCTACTAGGTCCGGCCGTTCTAGCTTTCCGCGCCCGCCATCTGCTAGGGTCGCTGCCCGCGATCAAGGGGAGGAAACAAAAATGGATCTGGGAATCGCCGGCCGCTCGGCCCTGGTGTGCGCCGCCAGCAAGGGATTGGGCCGCGCCTGCGCCGTGTCCCTGGCCCGGGCCGGGGCCAAGGTGACCATCGTCGCCCGCACCGAGGGGCCGCTGAACGAAGCGGCCGCCGACATCGCCGCCCGGACGGGGGCCTCGGTGACGCCCGTGGCCGCCGACATCACCACCGACGCCGGCCGCGCCGCCGCCCTGGCCGCCGCCGGCGACGTGGACATCCTGGTCAACAATGCCGGCGGGCCACCGCCCGGCAACTTCCGCGACTGGACCCGCGACGACTGGATCAAGGCCGTGGACGCCAACATGCTGACGGCCATCGAGCTGATCAAGGCCACGGTGGACGGCATGATCGCGCGCCGCTTCGGCCGGGTGGTCAACATCACCTCCTCGGCCGTCAAGGCGCCCATCGCCATCCTGGGCCTGTCCAACGGCGCCCGGGCCGGGCTGACCGGCTTCATCGCCGGCATCGCCCGGGAAACGGTGATCCACAACGTGACCATCAACAACCTGCTGCCGGGCCGGTTCGAGACCGACCGCCTGATGAACACCCTGAAGGCCGAGGCCGACAAGACCGGCCAGCCCCTGGATGCGGTGGCGGCCCGCCACAAGGCCGCCATCCCGGCCGGGCGGTTCGGCGACCCGGCCGAGTTCGGCGAGGCCTGCGCCTTCCTGTGCGCGGCCCAGGCCGGCTACATCACCGGACAGAATTTCCTGATCGATGGCGGTGCCTTTCCGGGCACGTTGTGAGGAGACGCCCCGTGCGCACCGTGAGCTACTACTACGGCGGCCATGTGGCCGACTTCCGCATCCCCGACGAACGGTTCACCGAGTTCACCACCCACGTGAACCCCGAGGTGCGGTTCGACACCGACCAGCTTGAAAAGGCCCAGCGCCTGCTGGAGGCCTTCATGCGTTCCAACGGCGCCCGGGCCGTGGGCCCCGGGGAAACGGTGGCCGCCTGCTTCGTGTGGAACTTCTTCAACAACAACCCCGACCCGGACCACGTGATCGAGGGCGACGTGGTGATCGTCGACCTGGACGGCGACGGCGGCACCATCGAATACGCCGCCGTGGGCGACGTGCCCATGAAGCGCGAATCGGTGAACTGAATCCGCGCCGGCCGGCCTACTGGGCGATGAACCGGGGGTCCAGGCGCTCCAGTTCATCGAGGACGCCGATGAACGCCTTCATCGAATTGGTGCCGGGCAGGAAGCCGTGTTTCAGTTGCAGTTCGCCACGCAATCCGTTGCCACCAAGCTTCTTCTGCCACCACTCGTAGCTGTAGGCCCCCAGTTTGCCCAAGGTGGCGCCGCCGAAGCCGTGGGACAGGTCGTTGCCGATCCACGTCACCAGGGCGCCGACCCAGAAATAGTAGTGGACGCCGCCGTTCCAGTGATCGGCGGCGAACCCGTCGTTGGCGATCCGTGTCGCCGAATCGAAGGCGAATACGCCGTTGTCGCCGAAGAACTCCTTGGTCACGTCGGTGTGGGCGAAGTTCCGGCGTTTGGTGGTGTGCTGGTGGAACGACGGGTACTGGTCGATGGAACGAATCCCGATCAGGTCCTCGAAGATGGGCCGGGCCCGGTCCATGCGGCTGCGGTTCTGTCCGGCCGGCGTTTTCGGATAGTTCATGGCCCACTGCTCCGGGCGCGCCAACAGGCGGGAGACGTTGTGGGCCGTCAACAGCACGTCGAGCACGTTGATGATCGAGGCTCGGCTCTGGTCCTGGCCGCGCATGGTTTCCAGGGTGACGATCAGCGTCAACATGAAGAGGTTGTTGACCGGAAGCGGGTCGTATGAATCCTTGTAGAGAAGCCGCTGCTTGAGGGCCATGTAGAGCGCGTTTTCATAGCCGGTGCGGATGACCGGCACGACGCCGTCCTCGTCCTTGATGTAGTACGCCAGATCGACATAGGGATAGTTTGCCGCCCTTGAGTATCTGAAGTTGTGGCGGCAGGCCAGATCGAAGAACACGCGGGCATTCTGGGATACCTGATCCCGCTTCTGCGCCGAGCAGCGATCGGTGTCCTGCGGAACGTCGCGAGCCGGCGGGCGCACGCCAAGGTCCTTGAGGCACGCCGCGGCCCGCTGGTGCCGGGCCTGGTACTCGCGGCCCTTCATGCCGGCATACCCCTCGGCCTCGATCGAGCAGATTTTCCGCCGGTTGTCCATGAATTGCCGTTTGACCGCTTCGAGCCGGCTGCCCTGGCCGCCAAGCTTGGCATAGGCCGCATACTGCTTTTCAAGGACGCTGGCGCGCGCGTAGAGGTGATCCGGGTGGAGCGTGCGGAGGATCTCGCCGTAGGTGTTCGCCGCCCCGGCGTAGTCACCGGCCTCGACCTGCCTTTCGCCCCGGGTGGCGGCCGCTCCCCAGCTTCGATCGACCGCTTCCCGGGCCAGGATGTCGATCAGCCCCGCGTGCGTGTAGCCCTGTTTCCGGAGGAACGCGCGCTGCTTGTCCAGCGACTTCGACTTGTCGAAGCTCGGTCCCTGGAACAGGCGGCTGCGATCGCTCGCCACCTGGATCGGCTGGGGCGCGCGATCCGCCGTCGCCGCCGCCATCGGTGCCAGGAAAACAAGCAACATCACGGACATAAGCGCATGGCGCATGGCAATCCCCCCCAGGACGAGGCCGCAATCGGAACCAGGATTTAGTCGGAAGGACTCGGAAAACGCCATAATGGTAGCGGAAGCGGCATCGTCCCGGTACCGGGAAAACGCATCGGCAAGGGCGGGTGGGCCGTGAAACCGTTTCCAGCGTTTCCGTGCAGGGGAAAAGGGCTCTAGGCCCTGCCGCCGGCCAGGTCTGTGTCCAGGTCCACGGGGCGCACGAAGTCCTTCAGCTTGGCGCCGCCCGGGCGCAGGTCCTTCCAGTGGTCCACGTCGGCCGTCAGCACGGCCAGGGCGCCGGTGGGGAACTTGTCCTCCAGGGTCCGGCGCAGGGCCACGCGGCCGCCGCCCGTCAGTTCGCGGGCCAGGGTTTCCAGGCCCGGGTTGTGGCCAATCACCATGATGGCCTTCAGGTGGTCGTCCTGGCGCGCCACCAGGCCCAGGATGGACCCGGCGCCGGCCCCGTACAGGTCGGCCGTCAGGTCGCATGCGGTGGTGCCGCCCAGGTGGGGGGACAGCAGGTCCAGGGTTTCCACCGTGCGCCGGGCCGTGGAGCACAGGACCAGGTCGGGAATCCGCCCCTTTTCCGCCAGGTGCAGGCCCATGGCCTCGCCGGCCCGCCGGCCGCGGCCCTTCAGGGGACGGTCGAAATCGTCCAGGTCGGCGTCCTTCCAACTGGATTTGGCGTGGCGGAGCAGGTAAAGCGTCTTCACGGTCGGGCGGTTCCTGTTCCTGGGACCCGACGGCGGATCCGGCGGGGCCCCCCATGGGCGTCACAAAAGTGTGCCATACCGGGGACACGGCAGGGCTGGGGCTGCGATTAGCCGCATCCGGCGTTCCGGTCAAGAGACCGGATCAAGACAGGCCGTCGCCGATGGGGCCTTTGGGCGTCGTGACAGGCCGCGGGGCAGGGGATAGGATAGAGCCATGGACGACAACACCACGAAGACCGTGCCCGATGATGGCGACGGCGCGTCCGCGGGCGGCAAGCGCCGGTCGCGGTCCGGTTCCCGCGGCACCGCCCCGGCCCAGCCGGCCCAGCCGGCCCTGCCCCTGGTCGATCCCCAGTCGCCGGAGCGGTTCTGCAACCGGGAAATTTCGTGGCTGGCCTTCAACGGCCGGGTCCTGGATGAAGCCATCAATCCGCGCCAGCCGCTGCTGGAACGGCTGCGGTTCCTGTCCATCTCGGCTTCCAACCTGGATGAATTCTACATGGTCCGCGTGGCCGGCCTGCGCGGCCAGGTGTACGCCGGCATCAAGGCCGTCAGCGACGACGGCCTGACCCCCAAGGCCCAGCTGAAGGCCTTGAACGACGCCGCCCGCGTGCTCATGGACCGCCAGCAGGACGTCTGGTCCCTGCTGGTGGAGGAACTGCGCGATCAGGGCATCGGCGTGGTGGACAAGGGCGACCTGTCGAAGGACGACCTGGCGTGGCTGGACACCCATTTCATGGAGCACATCTTCCCCGTGCTCACGCCGCTCGCCATCGATCCGGCCCACCCGTTCCCGTTCATTCCCAACCTGGGTTTCTGCCTGATCCTGCTGCTGCAGCGGCGCAAGAGCGACGAGACCCTGCGCGCCCTGCTGCCCATCCCGCACCTGATCAACCGGTTCGTGCGCCTGCCGGGGCCGTCCATCCGCTTCATTCCGCTGGAAGACGTGGTGGGCCTGTTCCTGGACCGCCTGTTCCCCGACTTCCAGGTCATCAAGGGCGGCACCTTCCGGGTGCTGCGCGACAGCGAGATGGAAATCGACGAAGAGGCCGAGGACCTGGTGCGGACCTTCGAAACGGCCCTGAAGCGCCGCCGCCGCGGGTCGGTCATCTGGCTGGCCGTCAACGCCGACATGTCCGACGAGCTGCGCGAACTGGTGGTCGAGAAGCTGGGCGCGCGGATCGAGGACGTGTACGACCAGCACGGCCTGCTGGGCCTGGCCGACACCAAGCTGCTGATCGTCGACGAACGTCCGGACCTGCTGTTCGAGCCCTTCAACGCCCGCTTCCCGCAACGGGTGCGCGATTTCGGCGGCGACGTGTTCGAGGCCATCCGCAAGAAGGACTTCATCGTCCACCATCCGTACGAAAGCTTCGACGTGGTGGTGCAGTTCGTGCGCCAGGCGGCGGCGGACCCCGACGTGGTGGCCATCAAGCAGACGCTGTACCGCACCAGTTCCAACTCGCCCATCATCGCCGCGCTGATCGAGGCCGCCGAATCGGGCAAGTCGGTGACCGCCATGGTGGAGCTGAAGGCCCGCTTCGACGAGGAGGCCAACATCCGCTGGGCCCGCGACCTGGAACGCGCCGGGGCCCAGGTGGTCTACGGCTTCATGGACAAGAAGACCCACGCCAAGGTGAACCTGGTGGTGCGCCGGGAAGGCGAGGGGCTGCGCTCCTACGTCCACTACGGCACCGGCAACTACCACCCCATCACGGCCAAGATCTACACCGACCTGTCGCTGTTCACCTGCGACCCGGCCCTGTGCCGCGATGCGGCGCGGATCTTCAACTACATGACCGGCTACGCCAAGCCCGAGGCCATGGAAAAGCTGTGCTTCGCGCCGCTGACCCTGCGCGACCGCCTGCTCAGCGACCTGGCGGGCGAGGTGGCGAACGCCAAGGCCGGCAAGCCCGCCGCCGTGTGGGCCAAGATGAACTCGCTGGTGGACGCCACCCTGATCGATGCCCTGTACGCCGCCTCGGCGGCCGGGGTGCAGATCGATCTGGTGATCCGCGGCATCTGCTGCCTGCGCCCGGGCCTGCCGGGGCTCAGCGAGAACATCCGCGTGCGCAGCATCGTCGGCCGGTTCCTGGAGCATTCGCGCATCGTCTGCTTCGCCAACGGCCATGACCTGCCGTCGCCCAACGCCAAGGTCTACATCTCGTCGGCCGACTGGATGCCCCGCAACCTGAACCGCCGGGTGGAAACCCTGGTCCCCATCGAGAACCCCACCGTGCACCAGCAGGTGCTGGACGAGGTGATGATGACCAACCTGCGCGACACCGCCCAGTCCTGGACCCTGGAACCGGACGGCAACTTCGTGCGCCAGCCCAACCCCGACGGCAAGGGGTTCAGCGCCCACACCTACTTCATGACCAGCCCCAGCCTGTCGGGCCAGGGCCGGGCCGTGCGCCGCAAGCGGCGGGACGAGTCGGCGGCCTGACGGGGCGGGGGGCATGACCACCGTCGCCACCCAGGCCGGCGTCGCCACCCAGGCCAGCGTTGCCGCCCATTCGCGGGCCCAGTCCCAGGCCCACAACGGCGAGGGGCGCGTGGCGGTGGTGGACATCGGCTCCAACACCGTGCGGCTGGTGGTTTATGACGTGCCGTCGGTGCTGCCCATCCCCATGTTCAACGAAAAGGTCCAGTGCCAGTTGGGCCGCCACCTGGGGGAAACGGGCAAGCTGTATCCGGAAGGGCGCGACGAGGCCCTGCGCTCGCTGGCCCGCTTCGCCTGCCTGGCCCGGGCCATGGGGGTGGAGCGCCTGGACCTGGTGGCCACGGCGGCGGTGCGCGAGGCCGAGGACGGCCCGGCCTTCGTCGACGAGGTGCGCCGCGACCTGAACCTGGACATCAACGTGATCAGCGGCGAGGAGGAGGCCCGCCTGGCGGCCATGGGGCTGCTGTCGGGCGTGCCCCACGCCGACGGCCTGCTGGGCGACATCGGCGGCGGCAGCCTGGACCTGGTGGTGCTGAACAACGGCGAGTTCGGCCCCCACACGACCCTGCCCCTGGGCCACCTGCGCCTGGCCGAGCTGGCCGACGGCAACATGCGCCGCACGGCCAAGGCCGTGGACAAGCACCTGTCGGGCATGCCCTGGCTGTCGGACATCGCCGACCGCACCTTCTATGCCGTGGGCGGGGTGTGGCGGGCCGTGGCCCGGGCCTTCATCGAGCTGACCGACTACCCCCTGCACGTGATCGACGGCTACACCCTGCCCCGCGACGAGGCCCTGAAGCTGATCGACAGGATCATGGGCATGGACATGGAGGCCCTGGTGGCCCTGCCCAGCGTGTCGCGCCGGCGCACGGAAACCCTGCCCCACGCGGCCCTGGCCATGGGCCGGCTGCTGGAAGCCGCCAAGCCGCGCCAGCTCACCTTCTCGGGCTTCGGCATGCGCGAGGGGCGGATGATCACCGGCCTGCCCCAGGACCTGCGGCGCAAGGACCCGCTGATTTCCGGCTGCATCACCATCAACGACCGCACCGGCCGGTTCGCCATCCGCGGCGACGAGATCCTGGACTGGATGGCGCCCCTGTTCCCCGGCGAGACGGCGGCCGAGAGGCGCCTGCGCCTGGCCGCCTGCCTGCTCAGCGACATCGGCTGGATCGAGCACCCGGACTACCGCGGCGTGCACGCCTTCAACCGGGCCCTGCGCCTGCCCTTCGCCGGGCTGACGCACACGGACCGGGTGGTCCTGGGGCTGTCCGTGTGGGTGCGCTACAACGGCGACCTGAACGCCGAGCGGGTGCGCCCCATGGCCGCCCTGCTGGACGCCACGCGGCTGGAGCGGGTGAACGTGGTGGGGCTGGCCCTGCGCCTGGCGCACACGGTTTCGGGCAGCGCGCCCGGCCTGCTGCCGCAGACCCGCCTGGCGGTGGAGGACGGCACGCTGGTGCTGCACCTGCCGGAAACGGGCCAGACGGTGTTCCGTTCGGCCGCCGTGGAGCGCCGCCTGAAAACGTTGGGCCGCGCCCTGGGCCTGAACGGCAAGCTGGGCTGAGGCACCCCGCTTCTCCCCCCACCGTCGCTCCCGCGAAGGCGGGAGCCCATTGGCGGTGGATGCCGATGCCCGTCCTCTCAATAAAAAAGGTGAACCACAGAGAACACAGAGGGGCACAGAGAATCCACAGAGGCTTCGCTGCGCGAAGCAGAAAGGATTGCGCGCGAAGCGCGCCTCTTCTTCTTCTCTGTGGCTCCTCTGTGCATCTCTGTGTTCTCTGTGGTGAGAGAATCGGGTCCACCGGCACACCATCAGGACCTGTAGGCCGTGCAGTCGGAACCGTCCATGGGTTCCCGCCTTCGCGGGAACGACGATCGGGCAGGGGCTTCTAATCCACCAACCCCCGCGCCAGTTCGGCGGTGATGTCCGCCGCCGGGGTGACGGTGTCGATCAGCCCCACGCCCTGGCCGGCATACACCTTCAGGCCCAGGGCGTGGCGCGCCTTGTCCTGGCGCCGGGCGCCGCCGGCCACCAGGGACAGCAGCCCCGGGCGGCGCGGCGGGATCACCCGGTAGGGCGTGCCGATGGGCCAGCCGTAGGAATAGAAATGGCCGTGGCGGGTGTCGTCCGTGCCGGCGTCCAGCAGGCGCTGCTTGTACAGGTCGTGGGCCAGGGATTCCGGCGTCGCCACATAGCGCGTGCCCACCCAGGGCGCGGCGGCGCCCAGGCGCCGGGCGGCGGCCACCCCGGCGGCGTCGGCGATGCCGCCCGCGGCCAGCACGGGCAGGGGGGCGACG
>JAGREA010000520.1 GCA_020446745.1 Rhodobacterales bacterium
TCGTTGTTCATGATGGTGCCCTATCCGGTGGACATGGGGCTGATGCCGGGCCTGGCCTATGGCGCCGACGGCATCACCGGCACCCTGCCCCTGGTGTCGCTGGAACAGCAGATGGCCGTGGCCCGGGCCTACCGCCCGTTCGACACCCTGGCCGTGGTGCACAATCCCCTGGACCCGGTGATGGCCATCGCCCTGCGCCGCCTGCGCGAGCTGGCCGGGCGCCAGGCCTTCAACCTGGTGGCCGAGCCGGTGCCCGTGGCGCCCGATGGCACGCCCCAGCCCGAGGCCCTGCCGGATCTGGTGGACGGCCTGGCGCGGCTGTATCCCCAGTGGCTGTACCTGGGCCCCGACCCGCTGCTGGACGACCACCGGGACGTGGTGACCGCCGCCGCCGCCGACCGCGGCCTGCCGGTGCTGTCGGCCCTGGACGGGCCCGTGCGCTCGGCCCGGGGGCTGATGGCCGTGTACCACCGGCCGGAAACGGTGGGCCGGCTGACGGCGGCCCGGGCCGAGGCCATCCTGTGGCGCGGCGTGCGGCCCGAAAGCCTGCCCGTCACCGGCCCGGCGCGGCCGTCCATCCTGATCAACATGGCCCAGGCGCGGCGCCTGGACCTGGCGCCGCCCCTGAATCTGTTGACCCGGGCCGAATTGATCGACCCGGGCCAATAAAGAGCGGCCGATAGGGGTTTGCCGGCAACCGGTGGGGTTCAGGCGTCCTGGCGCATGATCCGGTTGACGGCGCTGACCACGGCCCGCAGCGAGGCGGTGACGATGTTGGGGTCCATGGCCACGCCGAAGATGCTGTCGCCCCGGTCGTTGGCGAATTCCATGTAGCAGCAGGCGGTGGCGTCGGCGCCGCCGCCCACGGCGTGCTCCTCGTAGTCCACCAGGGTCATGTTCAGGCCCGTTTCCTTGCGCATGGCGTCGACGAAGGCGGCGATGGGGCCGTTGCCGCGGCCGCGGATCACCTTTTCCACCCCGTCGCGCAGGATGGTGGCGGTCAGCACCCGCGTCTGGCCGGTGTCCACGTTGTGGTCCGGCAGGGTGGTGTGGTCGATGAAGGCGAAGGGCGTTTCCAGGTCCAGGTAGGTGTCGCGGAAGGCCTGCCAGATCTCTTCCGAGCTGTACTCGGCGCCGCTGTCGTCGGTGGCCTTCTGGATCACCTGGCTGAATTCGGCCTGCAGCCGACGGGGCAGGTTCAGGCCGTGGTCCGTGTCCATGATGTAGGCCACGCCGCCCTTGCCCGACTGGCTGTTGATGCGGATCACCGCCTCGTAGGACCGGCCCAGGTCCTTGGGGTCGATGGGCAGGTAGGGGACCTCCCAGACCGGGCTGTTGGTCTGGCGCATGGCGTCGAAGCCCTTCTTGATGGCGTCCTGGTGGGAGCCCGAGAAGGCCGTGAACACCAGGTCGCCGGCATAGGGATGGCGCGGGTGCACGGGCAGCTGGGTGCAATGCTCGGCGGTCCGGCGGACCTCGTTGATGTCCGAGAAATTCAATTTTGGATCAATGCCTTGCGTGAACATGTTCAGGGCCAGGGTGACCACGTCCACGTTGCCGGTGCGCTCGCCGTTGCCGAACAGGGTGCCTTCCACCCGGTCCACCCCGGCCAGCAGGGCCAGTTCGGCCGCGGCCACGCCGGTGCCCCGGTCGTTGTGGGGGTGGATGGACAGGATCAGGCTGTCGCGGTCCTTGATGTTGCGGGCGAACCATTCCACCTGGTCGGCGTAGATGTTGGGGGTGGACATCTCCACCGTGGCCGGCAGGTTGACGATCAACGGCTTCTGGGGCGTCGGCTCCAGCACGTCCATGACGGCCTCGCAGATCTCCACGGCGAAGTCCATTTCCGTGCCGGTGAAGCTTTCGGGCGAGTACTGGTAGACGATCTCGGTGCCCTCCACCTTCGCGGCCCGCTCCTTGATCCATTTGGCGCCGTTGACGGCGATGTCGATGATGCCCTGGCGGCCTTCCTTGAACACCACCCGGCGCTGCAGCTCGGAGGTGGAGTTGTAGAAGTGGACGATGGCCCGTTTGGCCCCCTTCAGGCTTTCGAAGGTGCGCTCGATCAGCGCCTCGCGGGCCTGCACCAGCACCTGCACGGTGACGTCTTCGGGGATCAGGTCCTTCTCGATCAGCTCGCGGGCGAAGTCGAAGTCGGTCTGCGAGGCGGCGGGGAAGCCGATCTCGATCTCCTTGAAGCCCAGCTTCACCAGCTGCTTGAACAGGCGCACCTTGCTTTCGGCGCCCATGGGCTCGATCAGCGCCTGGTTGCCGTCGCGCAGGTCCACCGTGCACCAGATGGGCGGCCTGGTGATGCGGTTCGACGGCCAGGTGCGCTCGGGCAAGGTGACCGTGGGAAAGGGCACGTACTTCTCGCGGGGGTCGATCATGCGGTTCATGGTCTGGTCTCCTGGGGCGCTGGCGCCGGAGGGGCGGCCTGGCGGCCCTGAATATGGTCGATGTCTGTTAAGAAATGGCAACGCGGGGGGGCATCGGCCTCCGGGCTCCGCGATCAGGCCCGGCGACCGCCCCTTAGTCGCCGACCGCATAAACGGGGGGCGTCAGGGAAACGTCTGTGTCGGTACGTCATGGGAAGAACCCGTGGGTGTTCGGAAGGAAGGGGTATACGCGCGTGACCCGGCGCCGATCTACAGCACCGGGTTGATAAGCAGCAGCAGGTCCAGGGTCCGAACGTGGGTCATGGCAGGAAGGTAAGGATTGCGCCGGCCCCGGTCAAGAGGGCTCGTCCAGGCGCTTTTCCATGTACATCACGCCGCTGAGCGGGTTGGCGTAGTAGGGCGAGATGGTCTTGAAGCCCATGGAGCGGTACAGCGTGACGGCCGCCGTCAGCCGCGACAGGGTATCCAGCCGCATGGCGCGGTAGCCGGCCTGGCGGCCCGCGTCCACCACCGCCTCGGCCAGGCGCCGGCCCAGGCCGGTGCCGCGCCAGGCCTCGCGCAGGTACATGCGCTTCATCTCGCACACCCCCGTTTCCAGGGGCCACATGGCCACGCAGCCGGCCACGGCGTCGCCGTCCCGGGCCAGCAGGATGACGCCCCGGGGCGGCCGGTACTTGCCCGGCAGGCTGGCCAGTTCGGACTGGAAGTCCTGGAAGCACAGGTCTTCGCCCAGCCAGTCCTGGTATTCCATGAACAGGGTGCGGGCCACGGCCATGTCGTCGGGGCCGTCGGCCGGGTGGATGGTCACGCCCGAGGGGTCGGTGGCGTTCACGGCAGCAGCACCTCCCCCACCATGTACAGCACCGCGTGGCCGGCGATGCGCACCCGGTTGCCGGCCAGGCCCACGCGCAGCTCGCCGCCGCGGGCCGAAACCTGGCGGGCCAGCATCTCGTCCTTGCCCAGGCGGCCGGCCCAGAAGGGAATCAGCGTGCAGTGGGCCGAACCGGTCACCGGGTCCTCGGGCACGCCGTGCTTGGGCGCGAACACGCGGCTGACGAAATCGCAATCGTCCCCCGGCGCGGTGACCAGCAGCAGTTCGCGGTCCACGCCCAGCAGGGCGTTCTGGTCCACGGTCACCGCCCGCACCGCCGCCGCGTCGGGCAGGCGGACCAGCACGTCGCGGTCGTTGGCCTGCACCTCCAGCGGCGGCTGGCCGATGATGGGTTCCAGGTCGCGGTTGGGGGTCCAGGGCGCCGGCGGGCGCGACGGGAAGTCCATGGACAGCATGCCGCCGTCCATGCGGGTCACGGTCAGGGTGTCGCCGCGCTGGGTGTGGAACACCACCTGATCGCGGCCCGGCGCCAGCCGTTCCAGAATCAGCCAGGCGGCGGCCAGGGTGGGGTGGCCGGCCAGGTCGATCTCGGCCGCCGGGGTGAACCAGCGGATGTGGTAGTGGCCGTCGTCGCGGATCACGAAGAAGGCCGTTTCCGACAGGTTGTTCTCGGTGGCCATGGCCTGCATGACCGGTTCGGGCAGCCAGGCGTTCAGGGGGCAGATGGCGGCCGGGTTGCCGCCGAACACCGATTGGGTGAAGGCATCGATCTGGTACAGGGTCACGGTGGTGGACATGGCTTCCTCCCGGGCGCCCTCACTCGGCGAAGTGCAGGTTGATGCGGCGGTTCTGGCGCCCCTTCTTTTCGATCTTGCCGATGCGCAGCGGGCCGATCTCGCCGGTGGCCTTCACGTGGGTGCCGCCGCAGGGCTGCAGGTCCACGCCCTGGACGTCGATGATCCGCACCCGGCCCGAGCCCCGCGGCGGCTGCACCGACATGGTGCGCACCAGATCGGGGTTGGCGTCCAGTTCCGCGTCGGTGATCCACGACGGGGTAACCGCCTTGTCCTGGGCCACGAGGGCGTTCAGGGCCGCCGTCAGGGCCTCCTTGTCGGGGGTCTCGGCCAGGTCGAAATCCAGGCGCGAGCGGTCCTCGCCCACCGAGCCGCCGGTCACCGGGGCGTCGACCAGCGAGCACAGCAGGTGCAGGCCCGTGTGCATGCGCATCAGGCGGTGGCGGCGGTCCCAGTCGATTTCGGCCGTCACCACATCGCCCGCGGCCAACACCTGATCCTGATCCTGGGCGCCCTCGGCCGGCACGTGCAGGTGGGCGCCGTCGTCGCGGTCCTTCACCGTGTCGGCGATGGCCACCCGGCGCCCGTCGGCGGTGGTCAGGGCGCCCGTGTCGCCGGGCTGTCCGCCGCCCGTGGGGTAGAAGACCGTGCGGTCCAACTGGATGCCCCGAACGTCCACGGCGGTCACCGTCGCCTCGCACTGGCGCAGGTAGGCGTCCGCGCGGAACAGTTCCTCGGTCATTGGGGGGTTCTCCGTTGGGGGAAATTGATCAACACTGTCGACACCCATTAGACGCGATGGAGGGGGAATTGCAAGAGCAGGCGCGCCGTGCCGCCCGGGCCGTGGACGGGGCCGGCCAGTGGGACCGTCTGGCCCGCCTGGGGGCCATTGGCGCCATTCCCGGCGGCGGCGTGTGCCGCCTGGCCCTGACGGCCGAGGACATGGCGGCCCGCCGCCTGATGCTGGAGTGGGCCGCCGAGCTGGACCTGGAGCCGGCCACCGACGCCTTCGGCAACCTGTTCCTGCGCCTGCCGGGCACCCGGCCCGAGGCGCCGCCCGTGGTGTCGGGCAGCCACCTGGACACCCAGCCCCACGGCGGCCGGTTCGACGGCGCCTATGGCGTGGTGGCGGCGCTGGAAGCCGTGCGGGCCATGAGGAAGGCGGGCCTGACGCCGCGCCGGCCCGTCGACGTGGTGGCCTGGACCAACGAGGAAGGCAGCCGCTTCCCCCCCGGCACCATGGGCTCGATGGTGTTCACCGGCCTGACCGATCTGGCCCACGCCGCCGCCATCGTCGACCGCGACGGCGTGGCCCTGGGCGACGCCCTGCCCGCCTTCCTGGCCGCCACGCCCGACCTGCCCCTGCGCCCCTTCGGCACGCCCATGGCCGCCTACGTGGAGGCCCACATCGAGCAGGGCCCGGTGCTGGAGGCGGCCGACGAACAGGTGGGGGTGGTGACGGGCATCCAGGGGTCGCGGTGGTTCCAGGTGTCGGTGCGCGGCGAGGACGCCCACGCCGGCACCACGCCCCCGGCCCTGCGCCGCGACGCCCTGCGCCAGGCCTGTTCCATGGTGGATGCCCTGCACCAGGTGTTCGACAACGGCGACGACCGGGTGCGGTTCACCGTGGGCCGGTTCGACGTGGATCCGGGATCGCCCAACACCATCGCCGGCGGCGTGGACTTCACCATCGACTTCCGGCACCCGGAATCGGCGGTCATCCACGCCCTGAGCGTCCGCGTGGCGCCCACCTGCCAGGGCCACGCCGGGCCCTGCGGGGTGTCGGTGCGGGAACTGCGCGACGTGCCGCCGGTGTCCTTCGACCTGGACGTGATCCGGCTGATCGACGACATGGCCGCCGGCCTGGGCTATCGCTACCGGCGCATGAATTCGGGGGCGGGGCACGATGCCGAGCATCTGGCCCACGTGTGCCCCACGGGCATGGTGTTCGTGCCCTGCCGGGGCGGGCGCAGCCACACGGTGACCGAGGATGCCCGCCCCGAGGACCTGGCCGCCGGCACCGCCGTTCTGGCGGCCAGCCTGACGGCCCTGTCGGAAGCAAGCTGACCCGGGCAACCGGGTCAGGTGCGCGGTCGGGCGCCTGGGTCAGGCAACCGGATTGGCCTGGCGGTTCTTCACCACCAGCCACAGGGCATGGATCATGCCCGGCACGAAGAAGAAGATGGTCAGCACCAGGTTGAGCCAGAAGTGCAGGCCCAGGCCGACGGTCATCAGGGCCGCCACGGGCGGCAGGAAGATGGCAAGGATGATGCGAAGGATGTCCATGGGGTCGTCTCGGGAATCAGTTGGTCCTTGGGGTGTTGGGCGCCTGCATAGGGCATCCGCGCGGTGGGCGCCGTGATGGATCGCACACCCCCCTTCCCTATACGGCGGATCGGCCGGACGCGCACCCCCCAAGGTCCGCCGCCCGGCGACGGCGGCGCCGACCCCGGGCAGGACCCGGACACGGTGGACCAGGAGGCCCCGCGGCGCCTGCACTGCGCCCGCTGCGGCCGCTGGATCACCCTGGCCACCTGGATGATCGCCCTGCACGGCGATCCCGTTCACACCTTCACCAACCCGGCCGGCGAGACCTTCGAGATCGGCCTGTTCCGCGAAGCCCCCGGGGCCCGGGCCGAGGGCGCATCGTCGGGCCTGCACACCTGGTTCCCGGGCTATGTGTGGCGGGTCGCCCGGTGCGGCGGCTGCGGCGTGCAGCTGGGCTGGCACTACACCGGCACCGAACCGCCGCGGGCCTTCCACGGCCTGATCCTGGACCGGCTGACGGAACGGTCGCGCACGGATTGAGCGGGCGGCAAAGGAAACGGGGCGGCCTCGCCAAGGAAGCCGCCCCGTTCCCGCCTGGCCGGGCTAAGCCGGATGAACGCTAGAACACCAGGGCCTTGGCCTTCTGCACCTGGGCCAGGCCGCACACCTTCTTCAGCACGTCGGGCGGCGGCGTTTCGTCGATGGCCACCAGGGCGATGGCGTCGCCGCCGGCATCGCGGCGGCCCAGGTGGAAGGTGGCGATGTTGATGCCCGCCGCCCCCAGGATCGAGCCCAGGCCACCGATGAAGCCGGGCTTGTCCTCGTTTTCCACCAGCAGCATGTTGGGGTGGATGGCGGCGTCCATGGGCACGCCCTTGATCTCCACCAGCCGGGGCTCGCCGCCGAACAGCGACCCCGCCACGGTGCGGGTCTGGGCCTCGGTGGTGATGGTCAGGCGCACCAGGGTCTGGTATTCGGCCGCCTTGGCGTGGGTGGTTTCCGAAACGTCGATGTCCCGCTCCTTGGCGATGGAGGGGGCGGAAACCATGTTCACCGATTCCATCATCGGCGACAGCAGGCCGCACAACGCCGCCGCGGTCAGCGGCTTGGTGTTCAGGTCCGCCGCCTGGCCGGCGAACTCGATGGAGACGGCCTTGATGCCCGTTTCCGTGATCTGCCCGGCGAAGCTGCCCAGCTTTTCGGCCAGCTTCATGTAGGGCTTCAGGCGCGGCGCCTCCTCGGCGGTCACCGAGGGCATGTTCAGCGCGTTGGTCACCGCGCCGGTGAGCAGGAAGTCGGCCATCTGCTCGGCCACCTGCAGCGCCACCTTCTCCTGCGCTTCGGTCGTGGAGGCGCCCAGGTGCGGGGTGGCGACGATCTGCTCCATGCCAAACAGCGCGTTCTCCTTGGCCGGTTCCTTCTCGAACACGTCCAGGGCGGCGCCGGCCACGTGGCCCGATTCGATGGCCTTCTTCAGGTCCGCTTCCACCACCAGGCCGCCGCGGGCGCAGTTGATGATGCGCACGCCCTTCCTCATCTTCAGGATGGCGGCCATGTCGATGATGCCGCGCGTGCTGTCGGTCAGCGGCGTGTGCAGGGTGATGAAGTCGGACCGGGCGAACAGGGTGTCCAGGTCCGCCTTCTCGACGCCAAGGTCCTCGGCCCGCTCGGGCGACAGGTAGGGGTCGTAGGCCACCACCTTCATGCGCAGGCCGATGGCCCGCTCGGCCACGGCGGAACCGATGTTGCCGGCGCCGATCAGGCCCAGGGTCTTGCCCATCAGCTCGACGCCCATGAAGCGGGACTTCTCCCACTTGCCGGCGTGGGTCGAGGCATTGGCCAGCGGCAACTGCCGGGCCACGGCCATCAACATGGCGATGGCGTGCTCGGCCGTGGTGATGGAATTGCCGAAGGGCGTGTTCATCACCACGATGCCGCGGGCCGTGGCGGCGGGGACATCGACGTTGTCGACGCCGATGCCGGCCCGGCCGATGACCTTCAGGTTGTCGGCGGCGGCGATGATCTCGGCCGTGGCCTTGGTGGCCGAGCGCACGGCCAGGCCGTCGTACTGGCCGATGCAGGCCTTCAGCTCGTCGGGCGTCATGCCCGGCTTCACGTCCACCTCGACGCCCCGGGTCTTGAACACCTCGGCGGCCAGGGGGCTCATCTTGTCGGAAATCAATACCTTGGGCATGGCTCAGGCCTCCCCTTTCCGCTCGGCCATCATGGCCTCGAAGGCCCAGTCCAGCCACGGCAGCAGGGCGCTCATGTCGTCGGTTTCCACGGTGGCGCCACCCCACAGGCGCAGCCCCGGGGGCGCGTCGCGGTAGCCGCCGATGTCGTAGGCCACGCCCTCGGCGTCCAGCAGGGCCGCCATGCGCTTGGCGGCGGCGGCCTGGTCGGCCTCGGGCAGGGCCGTGACGGCCGGATCGACGACCTTCAGGCAGATCGAGGTGCAGGACCGCTGGGCCGGATCGGCGGCCAGGAAGTCCACCCAGTCGGTCACCGCCACCCAGTCGGCCACGGCCTGCAGGTTGGCTTCCGAACGGGCGATCAGGGCCGGCAGGCCGCCCACGGTTTCGGCCCACTTCAGGCCGTCCACGGCGTCCTCGACGGCGATCATGGAGGGCGTGTTGATGGTCTCGCCCTTGAACACGCCCTCGATCAGCTTGCCGCCCTTGGTCAGGCGGAAGATCTTCGGCAGGGGCCGGTCGGGGGTGAAGGTTTCCAGGCGCTCGACGGCGCGGGGGCTCAGCACCAGCATGCCGTGGGCGGCTTCCCCGCCCATCACCTTCTGCCAGGACCAGGTGACCACGTCCAGCTTGTCCCAGGCCAGGTCCATGGCGAACACGGCCGAGGTGGCGTCGCAGATGGTCAGGCCGGCGCGGTCGGCGGCGATCCAGTCGCCGTTGGGCACGCGCACGCCCGAGGTGGTGCCGTTCCAGGTGAACACCACGTCGTTGTCGAAGTTCACGGCCGACAGGTCCGGCAGCTCGCCGTAGCCGGCCTTCATCTCGCGGACGTCCAGCTTCAGCTGCTTCACCGCGTCGGTCACCCAGCCGCTGCCGAAGCTTTCCCAGGCCAGCATGTCGACGCCCCGGGCGCCCAGCAGGGTCCACAGGGCCATCTCCACGGCCCCGGTGTCGGAGGCCGGCACGATGCCGATTCGGTAGTCGTCGGGAATGCCCAGGACCGCGCGGGTGCGGTCGATGACCTCGGCCAGGCGCGCCTTGCCGGGCTTGGAGCGGTGGGACCGGCCCACCAGGGCGTCGGCCAGGGCCTCGACCGTCCAACCGGGACGTTTGGCGCAGGGACCGGAGGAGAAATTGGGATTGGCCGGACGGATGCCCGGCTGCGGATTCTGGTTCATCGGTATGACTCCCTTCCTTCCAGAAGGGCGGCGGCCCGTTGGGGGACCGTGGCCCGCCGTCGCGTATAGGGCTTTCCCCGGTCCGCGTCAATCAGATGTCGCTGATATACGAAAAAGCGTCGGTTTCAACCGGCTGGCCCTTGGCAGACCTTCGGCCCCGGCGCTATTGAAGACGGCGACGCTCGAATCCGGGAGCCCCTGGCATGACCACCCTGTCGTTTTCCAAGGACAAGATCCGAATCCTGCTGCTGGAAGGCATCCACGAGAACGCCGTGGCGTCCCTGGCGCGCCAGGGCTACACCAATGTGGAGCGCCTGCCCGGCGCCCTGGACGCGGCAGCGCTGAAGGAGGCCATCGCCGGCGTGCACATGGTGGGCATCCGCTCGCGCACCAAGCTGACGGCCGACGTGCTGGACGCCGCCGAGCGCCTGATGTGCGTCGGCTGCTTCTGCATCGGCACCAACCAGGTGGACCTGGCGACGGCCCGGGCCAAGGGCGTGCCGGTGTTCAACGCCCCCTATTCCAACACCCGGTCGGTGGCCGAGCTGGTGGTGGCGGAAATCATCATGCTGTCGCGCGGCATCCCGGAAAAATCGGCCAAGGCCCACCGGGGCCAGTGGCTGAAGACGGCCACGGATTCCCACGAGGTGCGGGGCAAGACCCTGGGCATCATCGGCTACGGCCACATCGGATCGCAGCTTTCCGTCCTGGCCGAGGGCCTGGGCATGCGGGTGATCTATGTGGACATCGAGGAGAAGCTGCCCCTGGGCAACGCCCAGGTGCGGCCCGACCTGCCCACCCTGCTGGGGGAATCGGATTTCGTCAGCCTGCACGTGCCGGCCACGGCGCAGACGGCCAACATGTTCGGCGCCGCGGAAATCGCCGCCATGAAGCCCGGCGCCCACCTGATCAATGCGTCGCGCGGCAACGTGGTGGTCATCGAGCCCCTGGCCGAGGCCCTGAGGTCCGGCCACCTGGGCGGCGCGGCGGTGGACGTGTTCCCCAGCGAGCCGGCGACCCTGGACGACGAGTTCGTCTCGCCGCTGCGCGGCATGGACAACGTGATCCTGTCGCCCCACGTGGGCGGCTCGACCCAGGAGGCCCAGGCCAACATCGGCACCGAGGTGGCGGAAAAGCTGATCCGCTATTCCGACAACGGCTCGACCATCGGCGCCGTGAACTTCGCCGAGGTGGCCCTGCCACCGCACCGCGACGTGACGCGGTTCCTGCACATCCACCGCAACGTGCCCGGCGTGCTGTCGTCCATCAACGAGATCTTCTCGACCCGGCGCATCAACATCTCGGGCCAGTTCCTGCAGACGGACGGCGAGATGGGCTACGTGGTGGTGGACGTGGACGCCCCCATCGAGGCCGGCATGGGCATCCGCAAGGCCCTGGAAGCCATCGACGGCACGGTGCGGGTGCGGTTCCTGTCGTGACGGCGCGCCGTCACATCAGCCCGTAGTAGAACGGCGCGAACAGGGTGAAGGCGATCCACAGCAGGATCACCAGGGGCAGGCCCACCTTGGGGAAGTCGATGAACCGGTAGTGGCCCGGGCCCATGACCAGCAGGCTGGTCTGGTAGCCGATGGGCGTGGCGAAGGCGCAGTTGGCGGCCAGCACCACGGCCACGGCGAATACGTGGGGGTCGACGCCGATCTCCCGCGCCAGGCCGATGGCCACGGGGGTGAACAGCACCGCGCAGGCGTTGGAGCTGACCACGTTGCTGGCCAGGGCGGCGATCAGGAAGAAGCCCGACAGCACGGCCACGTCGCCCATGCCGTCCACCAGGGCCACCAGGATGTGGGCCAGGAAGGCCGCGCCGCCCGTTTCCTGCAACGCCATGCCCATGGCCAGGGTGGCCGGAATCATGGTCACCACCTTGCCGTCCAGGGCGCGGCTGGCCTGGCGCAGGTTCATGACGCCCGACGCCACCATGGCCAGGCTGCCCAGCAGGGCCGAGATGACGATGGGCAGCAGCCCGGTGGCCGCCGTGCCCACCACGAAGGCGAAGATGGCCAGGGCCGACTTGGCGTGGTGGACCACCGGCATGGCTTCCGACGAGCCGGCCAGCAGCACCACGTCGCGCACGTCGCGCAGGGCCGCCACGTCCTCGGGCCGGCCCTGCACCAGCAGGATGTCGCCGGGCTGCAGGCGCACGTCGGTCATGCGCGAGCGGAACATCTGGGCGCGCCGCTGGATGCCCAGCACCACGCACTGGGTGCGGAACTGGAACCCGGCGCGGCCGATGTAATGGCCGCTCAGGCGCGACGCGGGGGTGATCATCACCTCGGCCAGCATGCGCTCCTGGCGGTGGCCCATTTCCACCCCGCCCGAGGCCCCCGTCTCGATCACCCCGGGCAGCAGGGATTCGGCCCGGGACAGGGCGCGGCGGCTGGCCGCCACCACCACCAGGTCGCCGGCCCGGATCTCCAGGTCGTGGAACGGCGGCATCATCACCCGCTCGCCCCTCAGGATCATGCGCAGGCGCACGTCCTGCAGCCCCGACAGCAGGCCGCCCACGGCCCGCGAGCCGACCAGGGGCGACTGCGGCCCCACGGCGATCTGGGCCAGGAAGTACTTGCTGGACCGGCTGAGGATGCGTTCGGCCAGGGACGACCGGTCGGGCAGCAGCCAGGGCGCCACGAACAGCACGTACAGCAGCCCCACCCCGGCCAGCACCAGGGCCGGCACGGCGAATTCGAAGAACGCGAACCCGGGCTCGCCCACCTGCACCAGGGCGCCGGACACCAGCAGGTTGGACCCGGACCCGATGAGCGTGGTGGAGCCCCCCAGCACGGCCACGAAGCTGAGGCCCATCATCATCTTGCCCACGGGCCGGCCCAGGCGCTCGGCCAGGGCCTGGACGATGGGGATGAAGATGACCACCACCGGGATGTTGTTCATGAAGGCGCTGATCACCAGCACCGTGACCATGACCACGGCCGTGGACAGGGTGGCGTTGCCGCGCCCCATGCGCAGCACCCATTCGGCGCCGTGTTCCAGGGCCCCGGTGCGCACCATCCCCTGCCCCACCACCAGCAGGGCCAGCACGGTGATCAGCGCCGGGTTGCCGAACCCGGCGATCAGGATGGTGGCGTCCAGCCGGTTGGTGCCGTCGGGCCCGTGGACGGGCGCCAGGTGGAACATGACCAGCAGCAGGCACAGCACGGCCACCGACGTCACCTCGATGGGCAGGCGTTCCGAGGCATAAAGCGCCAGGGCCCCGACGATGACGGCAAAGACCGCCCACATTTCGGCGCGCGCGCCGTGGGCCGCGATCAGATCAAGCATGGTGTCATGGTACGCCAGTCGGTCCGGCGAGTCGCGGACAGTCGGGCCCTCAGGCCCCGGGTTTGCGATAGATGAAGTAGCGGTCCGCCGGCACCCCCTCGGGCAGGGGCAGGCGTTCCCAGCCGGCGGGGGCCATGTCCTGGTCCGACACGATCACGCCCCCCGGTGCCATCAGGCCCGGCAGGGTGCGGCCCAGGAAGGCGGCGATCACGGCGTTGCTGCCGGCGTCGCCGGTGCCGATGTCGCTGTGGGCCAGGGCCGCCGGCGCGCCGGTGCGGGCCAGGGCCGCCGGCAGGGTTTCGAAGATGTCGCCCAGGATCATGTGGTCGTCGTCGGGAATGCAGGCCGGATGGGCCGCCACCCGGCGGTCGAACACGAAGATCTCGCGGTCGGGCGCCCGTTCCCGCAGGTGATCGAAGGTGCGCCCGTTGCCCAGGCCCAGTTCCAGCACCGGCCCCGGCACCCCGGCCACCAGGCCCACCACGTGGTTCAGGCAGTCGCGCTGGGCCGAAACCCGGCGGATGAAGCTGTCCAGTCGACTCACGATAAACCGTTCCCCTGTTCCGTCAGATGCCGCCGCCAAGCTGGTTTTCCAGGTCCTGGACCCTGTCCTGGAGGGTCCGTTCGCTGACCATGGACTTGGCGATCTTTTCGCTGAGGATGCGCATCACCTCCAGCGCCGTTTCCGGGTATTCGGTGACCACGCGCAGGAACATGTCGCCGTCGATGCGCAGCACCTTCACCGACCCGCTGGCGCGGATGGTGGCGCTGCGGGGTTCGTTGCGGAAGATTGCCATCTCGCCGAACAGTTCCCGGTTGGTCAGCGACCCCACCGTGATCTCGCTGCCGTTGCTGTCGACGCAGATGTTCACCGTGCCCTCGTCGATCAGGTACACGCCGTCCGACGGGTCGCCCTCGAAAAACAGGGCCTCGCCGTCGTCGAAGGTCAGATGCGCGCTGGCGAAGGCCACCAGCTTCAGCTTCGACGGGTCCAGCTTGGCGAACATGGGTATGGCCCGAAGCACTTTCACGGTATCGCCGAAATCCATGGTCTTCCCTCCCTCGGCGGATCAGTCCGCCGCCACACCCGACAGGTCGCCGGCCACGTCGCGGGCCGGTCCACTGCGCGAAATCTTGCCGCCTTCCATCACCAGGGCGGTGTCGAAGCGGTCCATCATTTCCGCCTGGCCCAGCACCCACACGATGCCGCGCCCGGCGCTTTCGTCGAACACGCGGTCCAGCACCGCCGTCTGGCTGACCGGGTCCAGGGCCGCCAGGGCCTGGTCGACCACCAGCATGTCGGGCCGCTTCAGCAGCGCCCGGGCCAGGCCCAGGCGCTGGCGCTGGCCGTTGGACAGGCGCGCCCCGCCGATGCCCACCTGGAAGTCCAGGCCGGCCTCCATCAGGGTGCGGCGCAGGTCCAGGTCGTCCACCACCTGGGCGATCACCGCGTTGACCTGGGCGTGGCCCTGCTGGCGGCCATAGACCAGGCGCCCGAACAGGATGTTGTCCTGCACCGAGGCGGCGGCGTTGTAGCTGTCCTGGTCATAGAACGCCACGGCGCCCGCGAATTCGGCCGGCAGACCCTCGGCGAAGCGGCGGCGGGCCTCCAGGATGCGGGCCTTCAGGTCGTCGTCCAACAGGCCCAGGCGGTGGCGCGCCGGGATCAGCTTGAACGGCAGCGACATGAGCACGCGCCGGTCCAGGGATTCGAGCTGGCGCACCCCGCCCAGGGATTCGGCGCGCCGCACCACGGCCTGAACCTCGGGCAGGTCGTCGGCGCTGACGAAGCTGTAGCGGTCGAAGAATTCGTGGTCCGGCGGCAGGTCCTGGAACAGTTCCAGCATGATGCTGGCCACCTGCAGGCCGGTCTGCAGGAACACCTCTTCCAGCCCGGTGTCGTGCAGCACCTGGCGCACGTAGGTGTTGTCGGCCATGCGGTCCTGCATGAAGGCGTCGCCGATGGGGGTGCCGAACAGCAGGTTTTCCGCCACCGTCATGTTGTCGTTGTAGCGGGTGCGCTCGAAGGGCTCGACGGTCTTGGCCAGGTCGCTGCCCTCCATGCGCTCGCGCAGGCGGGTGCGGGCCTCCAGCACCCGGGCGCACAGGTCGGGGTAGCGTTCGGGGTCGATGGAACCCTGCAGGCCCAGGGCGTAGATGTCGCCGTCCATGCCCACCACGCCCAGCAGGTGGACCAGGCGGTCGGCCAGGTCGGTGGGGCCCGGCACCCCGGCGCCGTCGTAGTCCACCCAGTCGCTGTCCGGGTCGCTCTCCGTATTGCCCGACGCCTGGGCCTCGACGACGTAGCGCTCGAAGGCCGCCCGGTCGTCGCCGTCCCGCTCGGCCGACGGGCCCGGCCGGTGCTTCAGGCCGTAGACCAGGTTGTCGCGCACCGTTCCGTTGAACAGCTGGATGCTCTGCCCCACGTAGGCCATGCGCCGGCCGGTGACCGGTTCCGGCAGGTCGGGCAGCACCGCGTCGCCGATCCTCAGGTTGCCGCCCGTGGGCACCAGCAGGCGGGCCAGCAGCCGCGCCATGCCGGCCTTGCCGGCGCCCGCCGGGCCGGTGATGGCCACGGCCGAGCGGCTGTCGAAGCGGAAGGTGGCGCCGTCCACCACCTTGATGCCGCCGTCCTCCTCCAGGCTCAGGTTGGTGGCCACCACGGCCCCTTCCAGGTGGGGCACCGGGTCCAGGCGGTGGTCCTGGCGGTCCTCCTCGATCATGCCGGCGGGGTGGAACTGGTCCACCAGCTGTTCGTACTTAATGCGCGCGTCTTCCTTGGTCTGGTACCAGCTCAGCAGTTCCTTCCACGGCGAGGCCAGGTCCTTGTAGGCCGCCAGCACGGCCACCAGGGCGCCGAAGGTCAGGTCGCCGGTGATCACCAGATAGCCGCCCACGGAATAGAACAGGAAGGGCGTCACCTGGGCGATGAAGTTGTTCAGGAACTTGATGAAGAACTTCTTGCGGTAGATCAGGTAGCGGATCTCGAAGATCGCCCCCACCTGGCGGGCGAAGCGGGCGCGCTCGAACTCGCTGGTGTCGTTGGCCCGCACCTCCTGGATGCCCGACACCACCTCGCCGATCTGTTCCGACAGCTTGCGCACCGCCTTCACCCGCTCCTTGCCCAGCAGGTTGACGCGGCGCTGCAGGCGCGGGATCAGGATCATCTGCACCGGGTAGAGGGCGATGGAGGCCACGCCCAGGAACGGGTCCTGGATCATGATGAAGCCCAGGATGGTCAGCAGGGTGCCGCCCTGGAAGGCCGGGGTGGCGATGGCGTCGCCGATGAACCCGCCCAGGGGCTCCACCTCGGCGGTGATCATGGCGATCAGCTCGCCCTGCGAGGTCTTGCGGAACTGGGGCAGCGGGAAGCGCAGGATGCGGGCGAACAGGATGTAGCGCAGGCGCCGCAGCATGCGCTCGCCCATCTGGCCCTTGTAGACGTTGATCCAGTACTTGAACCCGCCGTTGATCAGCACCAGGCCCAGGAAGATGCCGCACAGGGTCATCAGGTAGTCGATCTGCTCCAGCTGCAGGGACTGGATGCCGAACAGGGCGCGGGGAAAGGACACGCCGCCGCCGACGGCCTCGTTGATGATGGTCTTGGGCAGGTCCAGCGAGGCGTAGAGGAACGGAAACGACACCAGGGTCAGCAGCAGCAGGAACACTTGCTGGCGCCGGCTGTGCTTGAAGATGAACCCGAAGATGGAGGATTCCATGCGCGCCTCGTCGTGGGGCCCCCGGCGGCCCCGGCCCCACGAGGAAACTATTATTTGATTTCAATCGTCAAGACCCGAGTGGTACCATGCGCGCCGACAGGACCCCCAGTCGAGAGGACCCCCATGCCCCGTGAGCGCAACCGGGCGCGCCTGTTGATCTACAGCCACGATTCCTTCGGACTGGGTCACCTGCGCCGTTGCCGCGCCATCGCCCACTCGCTGGTGGATCACCGGGCCGACCTGTCGGTCCTGATCCTGTCCGGCTCGCCCATCATCGGCAGCTTCGGCTTCCGCACGCGGGTGGACTTCGTGCGCATCCCCGGCGTCATCAAGCTGCGCCGGGGCGACTACACGTCGCTGAGCCTGGAGATGAGCATCGAGGAGACGGTGGCGCTCCGGGCCTCGATCATCAAGCACACGGCCGAGACCTTCGACCCCGACATCTTCCTGGTCGACAAGGAGCCCCTGGGCCTGCGCGGCGAGGTCAAGGACACCCTGACCATGCTGAAGGACCGCGGCACGCCCCTGGTGCTGGGCCTGCGCGACGTGATGGACGACACCAAGCAGCTGGCCCAGGAATGGCAGCGCAAGCAGGCCATCCCGGCCCTGGACAAGCTTTATGACCACATCTGGGTCTATGGCCTGCCCGAGGTGTGCGACCCGCTGGAGGGCCTGCCCATCCCCGCCGGGGTGGCGGACAAAACCCGCTACACCGGCTACCTGCGGCGCACCTGGACGCAGTCCTCGCCGCCGGCCGTGGCCTTCCCCGAGGACTGGCCGCCCTACATCCTGGTCACCACCGGCGGCGGCGGCGACGGGGCGGCGCTCATCGACTGGGTGCTGCGCGCCTACGAGCACGACCCCGACATCCCCAACCCGGCGCTGCTGGTGCTGGGGCCGTTCATGCGATCGAACCTGCAGGCCGATTTCATGGAGCGGGTGAACCGGCTGGACAAGGTGGAGGCCATCACCTTCGACGCCAACGTGGAAGGGCTGATGGTGGACGCCGCCGGCATCCTGTCCATGGGCGGCTACAACATCTTCTGCGAGATCCTGTCGTTCGACCGGCCGGGGCTGATCTTCCCGCGCACGGTGCCGCGCCAGGAACAGTACATTCGCGCCTCGCGGGCCCAGGACCTGGGGCTGATCCGCATGCTGCCGCCCAACAGCGACCGCACGCCCGAGGAAATGGCCGCCGCCCTGCGCCGCCTGCCCCACCAGCCGCGGCCGTCGGAGGTCCGCATCCCCGGGCTGCTGGACGGCCTGTCGACCATCAACGGCATGGTGGACCAGTGGCTGGACGCCCGGCCCGGCAACGGCGACAGCCACCGGGCGGCCGAGCATTCCCTGTCCCTGGCCCGCGCCAAGGGCTGACCGACCGACCAGGCCGTGCCCCTGCCCCCCATCGCGATCGTCCTGAAGGGGTATCCGCGCCTGTCGGAAACCTTCATCGCCCAGGAAATCCTGGCCCTGCAACGGCGCGGGTTCGATCTGCGGCTGGTGTCCCTGCGCCACCCCACCGACACCGCCGTCCACCCCGTGCACCGGGAGATCACGGCGCCGGTCACCTACCTGCCCGAATACCTGTACCAGGAACCGGCGCGGGTGCTGGCCGCCTGGCGGGCCGTGCGCCGCTGGCCCACCTATGGCGCCGCCCGGGCCCTGTGGTGGGCCGACCTGAAGCGCGATGCCACCCCCAACCGGGTGCGCCGGTTCGGCCAGGCCCTGGTGATGGCCCACGAGCTGGCCGCCGACACGGGGTGGATCTACGCCCATTTCATGCACACGCCGTCCTCCGTGGCCCGCTACGCGGCGGTGCTGCGGGGCCTGCCCTTTTCCATGTCGGCCCACGCCAAGGACATCTACACCTCGCCGGACTGGGAACTGCGGGAAAAGCTGGCCGCCTGTGCCTGGACCGTCACCTGCACGGCCGCCAACGTGGCCCACCTGCGGGCCCTGGCGTCGGACGACGACCGGGTGGACCTGGTCTACCACGGCCTGGACTTCTCGCGCTTCCCGCCCCCCGAATCGCCGCGGCCGGACCGTGACGGCACCGATCCCGCCGACCCGGTGGTGATCCTGTCCGTGGGCCGCCTGGTGGCCAAGAAGGGCTACCCGGACCTGATCGACGCCCTGGCCGCCCTGCCCCGCGACCGCCACTGGCGGCTGGTCCACATCGGCGGCGGCGGGCTGAAGGCGGACCTGGCCAAACGGGCCCAGGCCGCCGGCATCGGCGAGCGCATCGACTGGCAGGGCGCCCGGCCCCAGGAATGGGTCATCGACCAGTACCGCAAGGCCGACCTGTTCGTGCTGGCGTCGCGCATCGCCGACGACGGCGACCGGGACGGCCTGCCCAACGTGCTGATGGAAGCCCAGAGCCAGGCCCTGCCCTGCGTCGCCACCCGGGTGTCGGCCATCCCCGAACTGATCGTCGACGAGGAAACGGGCCTGCTGGTGCCGCCCGACGACCCGCCGGCCCTGGCCGCCGCCCTGGGCCGCATGGTCGCCGACCCGGCCCTGCGCCGCCGCCTGGGCGCCGCCGGGTCGGATCGGGTTCGGTCCCAGTTCGGATTCCAGAACGGCATTGATGTTCTGGCCAAGAAATTCCCCGGAACCGTTTGATGAAAGTGGCTTTTTATGCCCCGCTTAAAGCGCCGAATTATCCGATCCCGTCGGGGGACCGGCGCCTGGCGCGACTGCTCATGGCGGCTCTGCGGCGGGGCGGCCACACCGTTGATCTGGTGTCGGAACTGCGCACCTATGATCGGGACGGCGACCCCAAACGCCAAATGCACCTGCGCTATAAAGGCTTGGCTGAGATCCGGCGGATCCTGGATGGAGACTATCGGCCGGAGGCTTGGCTGACCTACCACCTGTACCACAAGGCCCCGGACTGGATCGGCATGGCGGTGACCGAGGCCCTGGGCATCCCCTACCTGGTGGTGGAGGCCTCGTACGCCCCCAAGCAGGCCGGCGGGCCGTGGGACATGGGCCATCGGGCCGTGGCCGCCGTCCTGGGCCGGGCCCACATGGTGCTGGGCCCCAACCGGGCGGACGCCGCCTGCGTGCGCCCCCTGCTGCGCCCCGGCGCGGAATGGCGCTTCCTGCCGCCGTTCCTGGACCCGGACGATTATCCCCCCGCCCCCCTGGCCGGCGATCCGCCACGTCTGCTGTGCGTGGCCATGATGCGGCCGGGGGACAAGCTGGCCTCCTACCGGGTGCTGGGCGATGCCCTGGCCCGCCTGACCGACCGCCCCTGGACCCTGGACGTGGTGGGCGGCGGCGATGCCCGGGCCGAGGCGGAAGCGGCCCTGGCCCCGGTGGCCGACCGCATCACCTGGACCGGCCTGCTGGAACCGGCCGC
This sequence comes from Rhodobacterales bacterium, assembly GCA_020446745.1. Taxonomy (GTDB): domain Bacteria; phylum Pseudomonadota; class Alphaproteobacteria; order Rhodospirillales; family JACKKN01; genus JAGREA01. Next base: position 20,041 of record JAGREA010000520.1, read on the forward strand.
CCTGCCGGCCCGCTACGCGGCCGCCGACCTGTTCGTCTGGCCGGCGGTCAACGAGGCCTTCGGCATGACCCTGCTGGAGGCCCAGGCGGCGGGCCTGCCCGTGGTGGCCGGCGACAGCGGCGGGGTGTCGGGCATCGTCGCCCACGGGCAGACGGGCCTGCTGACCCCCGAAGGCGACGCCGCGGCCCTGGCCGCCGCCGTGGCCGCCCTGCTGGACGATCCGGCCCGGCGCCGGGCCCTGGGCCGGGCGGCCCGGGACAAGGTGGCGCGCCAGCACGGCATGGACACCGCCGCCAAAATCCTCAACCAGGCCCTTGTCGACGCGAAGGAGATGCAACTCCCATGACCGACCTGTGGATCCTGCGCCACGGCCCCACGGACTGGAACGAATCCGGGCGCATCCAGGGCCACACGGACCGGCCCCTGACGGCCGAGGCCCGGGCCTGGATCCCGTCGTGGCGCCTGCCGCCCGAGGCCGAGGGCCTGCCCTGGGTGTCCAGCCCGCTGATCCGGGCCCTGGAGACGGCCCGCCTGATGGGCGCCGATCCGGTCCTGGAGCCGCGCCTGGCCGAGGCCCACTGGGGCGACTGGCAGGGCCGCACCCTGGCCGAGCTGCGCGAGGAACTGGGCGACGGCATGGCCGCCAACGAGGCCCGGGGCCTGGACTTCCGCCCCCCCGGCGGGGAAAGCCCGCGCGACATGCAGGCCCGCATCCGCCCCTGGCTGGCCGAACTGGCCCGGGACCGGCGATCGGTGGTGGCGGCCTCGCACCGGGGGCTGATCCGCGCCCTGATGGCCCTGGCCCTGGGCTGGGACATGCTGGGCAAGCCGCCGGTGAAGCTGAACCGCCGCGACGCCATCCACCACTTCCGCCTGGCCGCCGACGGCCACCCCACGGTGGTACGCATGAACATCCCGCTAACGGACGATCCATGACCCGGCGGGTCCTGTTCTACGTCCAGCACCTGCTGGGCATCGGCCACATGAAGCGGGCGGCGGCCGTGGCCCGGGCCCTGGCGGCGCGGGACGACCTGCGGGTCGACCTGGTGGTGGGCGGTCCCCAGGTGCCGTCCCTGGACTTCGGCCGCGCCACGGTGCACCGCCTGCCGCCGGTCCAGGCCGCCGACGCCGCCTTTTCCGCCCTGGTGGACGCCGCCACCGGCGCGCCCCTGGACGACGCCCTGAAGGCCCGCCGCCGCGACCGCCTGCTGGCCCTGTTCCGCGACCTGGTGCCGGACGTGGTGATCACCGAGATGTTCCCCTTCGGCCGCCGGCAGTTCCGGTTCGAGCTGCTGCCGCTGCTGGAGGCGGCCCGGGCCCGGTCGCCCCGGCCCGTCATCCTGTCGTCGGTGCGCGACGTGCTGGTGACCAAGGACAAGCCCGGCCGCACCGAGGAGATGCTGGGCTGGGCCCAGGCCTTCTACGACCGCGTGCTGGTCCACGGCGACCCCAAGGTGATCGCCTTCGACGAGACCTTCCCTGCCGCCCGGGCCTGCGCCGGCCTGCTGGCCTACACGGGCTACGTGGTGGACCCGCCGGTCCCGCCGCCGGCCGACGCCGGGGGCGTGGTGGTGTCGGTGGGCGGCGGCGCCGTGGGGACCGGGCTGTTGCGCCTGGCCCTGGCGGCCCGGCCCCTGTCCCGCCTCAAGGACCTGGACTGGCTGCTGTTGACCGGCCCCAACCTGCCGGACACCGAGGCGGCCTTCTTGCGAAACCGGGCCGGCGGCGGGGTGCGGGTCGAGACCTTCCGGCCCGACCTGCCGGGACTGCTGGCCGGCTGCCGGGTCTCGGTCTCCCAGGCCGGGTACAACACGGTGCTGGACGGCCTGGCCGCCGGTGCATCCATGGTTGTGCAGCCGTTCGCCGACGGGGCCGAGACGGAACAGGCCTTCCGGGCCCGCCGGTTCGCCGAGCGGGGCCTGCTGCGTGTTCTTTCCGCAGGTGAAACGTCACCAAAAAGTGTTGCCGAAGCCATTGACGCCGCATCGGAAATGTCCCCAACTGTGGAAAAAGGGATCGACCTGAACGGGGCAGCGACTTCGGCGGCCCTTGTGGCCGCGCTGGCCACGGGGGGCGACGGCGGGACATGACCACGCGGGGCGGTACCCGGGGAGAGCTTGAGTGAGAGACTGGACTGACCTGGACCGGGAGCTGGACGCCTGGGGCGATGCCGGGCAGGTGGCCACGTTCTGGTGGCGCGACGACGACGCCGTGGTGCCCACCCCGCCCCTGTTCCGCCTGCTGGAAACCCGCGCCCAGGCCCGGGTGCCCATCGCCCTGGCGGTGATCCCCCGCGATACCGGCGAGCCCCTGGCCCAGCGCCTGAACGGCGACGACCAGGTGGCGGTGCTGCTGCACGGCTTTTCCCACCGCAACCACGCCCCCGACGAA
>JAGREA010000521.1 GCA_020446745.1 Rhodobacterales bacterium
CGAGACCTTCTACTTCAAGCCCGAATCCGGCGGCCTGCTCATCTCGCCGGCCGACGAGACGGTGGTGGAGCCCCACGACGCCTTCGCCGACGACCTGGACGTGGCCGTGGGCATCGACCGGGTGCAGGGGGTGCTGGACCTGCCGGTGCGCCGCGTGCTGCACACCTGGGCCGGGCTGCGATCCTTCGCCGCCGACCGCACGCCGGTGGTGGGGTTCGACCCCACGGCACCGGGCTTCTTCTGGCTGGCCGGGCAGGGGGGATACGGCATCCAGACGGCCCCGGCCATGGGCCGGACGGCGGCCGCCCTGGCCGCGGGCGATCCCCTGCCGGCGGATCTTCAGGACCTGGGCGTCATGGCCGCGGCGCTGTCGCCGGGGCGGTTCCGGTCAGCCCCAGCCTGAAGGGCGGGTGTCCACCAGGTCCACGTCGAAGCGGCGCGGCATCAGCCCGGCCTGGAACCAGGTGACCAGGGAATAGATGGAATAGACGGGCCGCCCGAAGGCCTCGCGCAGGGCCGGGGCATGGGGCGCCATGTTGGCGCATTCCAGCACGATGGCGCCCACGTCGGGGTGGCCGGACACCAGCGCGTGGCCGGCGTCCAGGATGTCCAGGCGCGAGGCCGCCACGTCCAGGGTCGGGTGGTCGTCCAGGATGGCGGTGGTGAATTCCCGTCCGCCGTCGGTGCCGACGATGGGCGTGCCCTCGGGCACCTTGGCCGCCGCCAGGTGGGTGTCGCGGATGGAATTCTTGGAAATGGTGATGATGCCCACCCGCTGGCCCGGCGGCAGCATGGCCTGCACCCAGGGCGCCTGCATCAGCGACGAGGCCGCCACGGGCACGCCGCAGGCGGCGGCCAGGTCGTCCTGGAACAGGGCCAGGAAGCCGCAGGTGGTGGTGATGCCGTCGGCCCCCCGGGCCACCAGCCGCTGGGCGGCGGCGATGAAATCATCGCGCAGGCCCTCGGCCTGGCGGCGCACCACCCGGTCGGGGCTGGCCCCGGGCACCACCTCATAGTGCACGGGGAACGGCCAGGTGGCGGCGTTGCCCATGTCGCCGACCACGCGGGGGAACCGCGTTTCCAGCATCAGCACGCCAACGCTGGCGCCGTAGATGGTCTTGCCGCCACGGAAGGTGTGGGGCGGGGGGGCGTGTTCGGTCATCGGTGTCAATCCACGTAGATGCGGGCGTAGCCTTCGCGGATGGCCTGGGTGATCTGGTCCTGGCGCTTGGCGATGTGGCGCGCCGTCAGGTCGGCCGCCCTGTCGGCGTCGCGGTCGCGGAGCGCGGCCAGGATGGCCCGGTGCTCGGCCTGGGTCTTGGCGCGCTTGGTCATGTCGATCCAGCGCACGAAGCGGATGCGGGCGTTCACGTTGTCCAGCACCCGGGCCAGTTCGGCGTTGCGGGCCAGGGTGGCGATGGCGGCATGGAACCGTTCGTCCAGGGTCACCAGCAGTTCCACCGGGCGGCCGTCGCTGCCCGGGCCGGTCTGGTCCAGGAAGGTCTCGATCTCGTCCAGCTCGGCGTCGGTGGCCTGGGCGCAGGCCAGGCGCACGGCGGCCGTCTCCAGCACCTCGCGCAGCTGGTACAACTCGAACACCTCGCGCGGGGTGAAGGCGCGGCAGGAAAAGCCCCGGCCCGGCTGGAAGGTCAGGAAGCCCTCGGCGGCCAGGCGGTTCAGGGCCTCGCGCAGCGGCGTGCGGCTGGCCCCCAGGCGCCGCGCCAGGTCCACCTCGTTCACCCGCTCGCCGGGCTTCAGGTCGAAGGCCACGGCCATCTCGCGCACGGCCTCGTACAGGCGGTCGACGGAACTGCCGCCCCCCGCCGCGTCGCCCCGGTCGTCGGTCTCGTCTGGATCGAAGGAGATCAGGGTCATGGATATCTGTATACAGTTTGGATCAGGGTATCGAAGGAAAGGGGGTCTGTCACCCCGGCAAATGGCCCCTTTGCGGCAAAATCACACCGGAATGGCGCGGAGTCCATTGACTCCCACGGGCGCCTGTCTATCATCCTGTATACAATTTTGAATGCAATCAGGAGAAGCCCATGTCCGACGCGCGTCCCAACAGCCCGACCGGGGCGGAGGCCATGGTGCGCCTGCTGGCGGCCCACGGCGTGCGCCACATCTTCGGGCTCTGCGGCGATACCTCGTTGCCGTTCTACGACGCGCTGGCCCGCCTGGACCACGGCATGACCCATATCCTGACCCGCGACGAGCGCTCGGCCGGCTACATGGCCGACGCCTATGCCCGGGTCACCGGCCGCGTCGGCATCTGCGAGGGGCCCAGCGGCGGCGGCGCCACCTACATCCTGCCGGGCCTGGTGGAGGCCGGGGAATCGTCGGTGCCGGTCATCGGCATCACCACCGACGTGTCGGTGCCGTCGCGCGGCCGCTATCCCCTGACGGAACTGGACCAGGAAGCCCTGTTCCGCCCCCTGACCAAGTGGAACGGCCTGATCGACCGGGCCGAGCGCCTGCCCAACATGGTGCGCCACGCCTTCCGCGCCGTCACCACCGGGCGCCCCGGCGCCGCCCACCTGGGGCTGCCGTTCGACGTGCAGAAGGCCCCCGTGGACCCCGACGACCTGTGGGCCCAGCCCGAATTCGCCACCTGGCCGGCCTGGCGCTCGGCGCCGGACCCGGCGGCGGTCACGGCCCTGGTGGATGCCCTGCTGTCGGCGAAAAACCCCATGATCGTGTGCGGTGGCGGGGTGGTGCTGTCGGGCGGCGAGGCGGAGCTGGAAACCCTGGCGCGGTCTCTGGACATCGTCGTCGCCACCACCGTGTCGGGCCAGGGCAGCCTGGCGGAAACCCACCCCAACTGCCTGGGGGTGGTGGGTTCCAACGGCGGCACGCCGCCCACCCGGGCCATGCTGGAAGCCGCCGACCTGGTGCTGTTCATCGGCTGCCGCGCCGGCTCGGTGACCACGGAACGGTGGCGCGCCCCGACCCGCAGGACCCGCATCCTGCACATCGATTCCGACCCCCTGGCCGTATCGGCCAACTACCTGACCGAGGTGGCGCTCATCGGCGACGCCCGCCTGGCCCTGGCGGCGGTGAACGCCGAGATCGCCGGGCGGAACACTTCCGTGACCTTCGGCGCCGCGGCGGCCATCGCCCCGGTGATCCGGGAAAAGTTCGCCCCGTTCCTGGACCTGGCGGCCAGCGGCGCCAGCCCCATCGTGCCGGAACGGACCATCAAGACCCTGAACGACCTGCTGCCCGACGACGCCGTGGTGGTGGCCGATCCGGGCACGCCGTGCCCCTATTTTTCCGGCTACTACGTGTGGCCCCGGGCCGGGCGCCACTTCATCACCAACCGGGCCCACGGCGCCCTGGGCTATGCCCTGCCGGCGTCGGTGGGGGCGCAGATCGGCCGGCCGAACGCCAAGGTGGTGTCGGTGATGGGCGACGGCAGCTTCGGCTTCGCCTGCGGCGAGCTGGAAACGGTGAAGCGCCTGAACCTGCCCATCACCTTCGTGGTGTTCTCCAACAGCGTGTTCGGCTGGATCAAGGCGGGCCAGAAGTCGGGCTTCGGCGAGCGCTACTTCTCGGTCGACTTCTCGCGCACGGCCCACGCGGACGTGGCGGCGGCCTTCGGCCTGAAGACCTGGCGGGTGGAAGACCCGGCCGACCTGGAAGGGGCCCTGAAGGCGGCCCTGGCCCACGACGGCCCGACCCTGGTGGATGTCATCAGCCAGCCGCTGCAGGACGCCCGGGCGCCGGTCAGCGAATGGGTTGCGTAGATCGGTTGCGGGCTGGCCCTGTTCGGGAAAGAATGGGCCGTAGACGAACGAGCGGACGCGCCGACCGAACCGGCGACGGACCGCCGAACGGGGAGGACCCGATGGTGAGGGTCTGGGGTATGCATCATGGCCGATGAGGGGTCTTCGGCGGCGGCCGCCCGGCGGGTGATCGTCGTTGGCGCCGGCATCGTCGGCGTGGCCTGCGCCATCCACCTGCGGCGCCAGGGCTGCGACGTCACCCTGGTGGACCGGGACGAACCCGGCCAGGGGGCGTCGTTCGGCAACGCCGGGGTGCTGGCCTGCTGTTCCGTGGTGCCGGTGACCACGCCGGGCATCTGGAAGAAGGCGCCGGGCATGGTGCTGGACCCCGACGGCCCCCTGTTCCTGCGCTGGTCCTACATGCCGCGCCTGCTGCCCTGGCTGATGACGTACCTGTCGTCGGCCACCGTCGAGCACGTGACGGCGGTGTCCAAGGCCCTGGCGCCGCTGCTGTTCGATGCCGTGGACGAACACAAGGCCCTGGCCGCCGACGGCCCCGGCGCCCCCCACGTGCGCGAAGCCCTGTACCACTACCTGTACGCGGACAAGGCGGCCTATGAAGGCGACGCCTTCGGCTGGGGCCTGCGCCGCGACCGGGGCTACGCGTGGGAGGTCATCGACGGCGCTGCCCTGCGCGAGGTGGAACCCCACTTGGCGCCGGGCTACGCCTGCGCCGTGCGCCTGCGCGGCCACGGCTACATCTCCCTGCCCGGCGACTACGTGCAGGCCCTGGCCCGGGCCTTCGCCGATGCCGGCGGCAGGGTGGTGAAGGCCCGGGTGACCGGCATCCAGGCGCCGCCCGACGGCCCGGCCCGGGTGGCCGTGGACGGCGACGTGTTGGAAGCCGACGCCGTGGCCGTGTGCGCCGGCGTGTGGTCCCGCGCCCTGGCCGAAGGCCTGGGCCTGCGCGTGCCCATGGAGACGGAACGCGGCTACCACCTGCACATCGAGGACCCCAGCATCACCCTGAACGGGCCGATCATGGACACCGCCGGCAAGTTCGTCGCCACGCCCATGGACGGCGGCCTGCGGGTGGCCGGGGTGGTGGAATTCGGCGGCCTGGACGCGCCGCCCTCGGCCGGGCCCCAGGCCCTGCTGCGGCGTGGCGTGAAGCGCGCCCTGCCGGGCCTGACCTGGACCCGCGATTCGACCTGGCTGGGCCACCGCCCGGCGCCGGCCGACAGCATCCCGGTGATGGGCCCGGCGCCGGGCAACGACCGCCTGTTCTTCGCCTTCGGCCACCACCACGTGGGGCTGACGGCGGGGCCCAAGTCCGGCCGCCTGCTGGCCGACATGATCACCGGGCGCACGCCCAACGTGGACATGTCCCCCTATGCCATCGACCGGTTCCAGTGAGATGCCCATGAAGATCGACCGCATGACCGTCCACCAGGTGTCCGTGCCGGTGGTGTCCGTGCGCTCCCACGGGGTGGGCGACGTGTCGTCGGCCATGGGCAACGTGGTGCTGCGCCTGGAAACGTCCGACGGCCTGGTGGGCTGGGGCGAGGCCTCGCCCTGGCCGGTGTTCACGGGCACGGCCGAAGGCAACGCGGCGGCCCTGCACGTGCACCTGCGGCCCCTGGTGATGGGCGCCGATCCGCGCCGGGTGGGCGAGATCCTGCACCAGGCCGACCGGGTGCTGGTGGGCCATCCCGAGGCCAAGGCGGCCCTGGAAATGGCGCTGATGGACATCGTCGGCAAGGCCGCCGGCCTGCCGGTGGCCGAACTGCTGGGCGGGCGGTGCCGCGATTCGGTGCCGCTGAGCGTGTCCCTGGCCGACCCCGACTGGGGCGCCGACCGGGCGCTGCTGGACCGCATCACCGCCGATGGGGTGCGCATCGTGAAGCTGAAGACCGGCTTCGCCGACCACGCCTTCGACCTGATGCGCCTGGAAGCCCTGCGCGCCGACGGGCCCGACGACCTGCGGGTGCGGGTGGACTACAACCAGGGCATGGCGCCCCACGAGGCCCTGCGCCGCCTGCGCGACGTGGAAGCCTTCGCCCCCGACTTCATCGAACAGCCGGTGCCGGCCAAGGACTGGGCCGCCATGGCCCACCTGCGGGCCGCCATCGACACGCCGCTGATGGCCGACGAAAGCGTGTTCACCGTGGCCGACGCCGTGCGCGCCGTGGAGCACCGCATCGCCGACCTGTTCAGCATCAAGGTGATGAAATGCGGCGGCATGCGCAACGGCCAGCACATCGCCGCCGTGGCCCAGGCCGGCGGCCTGGCCTGCTATGGCGGCGACATGTTCGAAACCGGGCTGGCCCACCTGGCCGGCCTGCACATGGTGGCGGCCACGCCCAACATCAGCCTGGGCTGCGAGTTCTACCAGGCGACCTATTATGTTGCGAAAGACCTTTTGGCCGAACCGTTTCCGATCCAAGATGGGCGGGTTATGGTGCCCACGGCCCCGGGACTGGGCCTGGACGTGGATACGGCGGCCCTGGACGGGATGACCGTGTCGCGCCAGGGATGAGCGGAGGCGCGCGGGCGGAAACACGGAATCGGGTGGGTCGCGGAAACGCCGCGGCCCCTCCGCGGGACGGGGCCCACGGCCCGGCAGGACCCGGAAGCGTACCGGCGGATGCCACCCCCAGGGGGGCGGCGGCGCCGACAAAACGGCAGAACGCGGCCCCGGCCGCACAGAACCAGGGAGAGCAGACCATGAAGAAACTTATGACCGTGATGCTGGGCAGCGCCGTCGGCCTGGCCTTGTCGGCCGGCATGGCCGCGGCCGAGAAGTGGGACATGCCCATGGCCTATTCGGCCACCAACTTCCATTCGGCCACCGGCGCCGAATTCGGCAAGTGCGTGATCAAGGGCACGGGGGCCGCCATCGAGATCGTCACCCATCCGTCGGGCTCGCTGTTCAAGGGCGCCGACATCAAGCGCGCCGTGCAGACCGGCCAGGCCCCCATCGGCGAGCGCCTGCTGTCGGGCCACCAGAACGAGAACGCCATCTTCGGCGTCGACTCCATTCCCTTCCTGGCCACCTCGTTCGACGACGCGGCCAAGCTGTGGAAGGCCGCCAAGCCGACCATGACCAAGATCCTGGCCGAACAGAACCTGGTGCTGCTGTATTCCGTGCCGTGGCCGCCCCAGGGCCTGTACTTCAAGAAGGAAGTGAACTCGGTGGCCGACATGAAGGGCGTCAAGTTCCGCTCCTACAACAACGCCACCGCCCGCCTGGCCGAGCTGGCCGGCATGCTGCCGGTGACCATCGAGGCGGCCGAGATCTCGCAGGCCTTCGCCACGGGCGTGGCCGAATCCATGATCTCGTCGGGCTCCACGGGCTATGACCGCAAGGTCTGGGAAAGCCTGACCCACTTCTACGAGGTGGATGCCTGGCTGCCGCGCAACTACGTGTTCGTCAACAAGGACGTGTGGGACGGCACCAGCGGCGCCAACAAGAACGTCATCCTGGGCTGCGCCGAACTGGCCGAATACGCCGGCAGCTGGCGGGCCGTGGAATACACCCAGTTCACCCTGAACGGCCTGAAGGCCAACGGCATGAAGGTGGGCCCGGCCGGCGACAAGCTGAAGGGCGAGCTGAAGGAATTCGGCGTCATCATGACCAACGAGTGGCTGGAAAAGGCCGGGGCCGACGGCAAGGCCATCGTCGACGCCTACAAGGCCATGCAGTAAGCAACCCGGGGGTTTCCGCACCCCGCGGATGCGGGGGGGCCGGGCGCCGGCCCCCCCTTTCCCGATCCTTCGCCCTCTGATTCTTCGCCAAGGGGGAAGCCATGCGCGCCTTCGCACTGTCCCTGCGATCGGTCCTTGACCGGCTGTACCTGTTTTCCGGAATCCTGGCGGCCCTGTTCCTGATCGCCATCCTGACCCTGATCGTGCTGCAGATGCTGGCGCGGTGGACGGGCGAGGTGTTCCCCGGCGCGCCGGACTATGCCGGCTACTGCATGGCCGCGGCCTCGTTCTTCGCCTTTGCCCACGCCCTGAACCGGGGCGCCCACATCCGGGTGTCCATGGTGCTGAACGTCGTCAGCCGGCCCGTGCGGCGGGTCCTGGAAACCTGGTGCTTCGCCATCGGCACGGCGCTGAGCTGGTACTTCGTCTATTACGCCATCAAGGCCACCTACTGGTCGTGGAAGTTCCACGACGTGAGCCAGGGGCAGGACGCCACGCCGCTGTGGATACCCCAGCTTTCCATGGACATCGGCAGCGTCATTTTCGCCATCGCCCTGACCGACCACCTGATCCACGTGCTGATCGGCGGTGACCACCGCATCGAGGCCGACGTGGTCGACCAGAGCCACGGGGAGTAGGGGCCATGGGTGAATTCGAACTGATCGGCATTTTCCTGTTCGTCCTGTTCCTGCTGCTGGGCACCGGCGTGTGGGTGGGCCTGGCCCTGCTGGGCGTGGCCTTCGTGGGCATGGAGCTGTTCACCAGCCGCCCCGTGGGCGACACCATGATCACCACCATCTGGTCGTCGTCGTCGTCGTGGACCCTGACGGCCCTGCCGCTGTTCATCTGGATGGGCGAGATCCTGTATCGCACCCGGCTGTCGGAAGACATGTTCCGCGGCCTGTCGCCGTGGCTGGCGCGCCTGCCCGGCGGCCTGGTGCACACCAACATCGTCGGCTGCACGGTGTTCGCCGCCGTGTCGGGCTCGTCGGCCGCCACCCTGACCACGGTGGGCAAGATGTCCATCCCCGAGCTGCGGCGGCGCGACTATCCGGAAAACCTGATCATCGGCACCCTGACCGGCGCCGCCACCCTGGGCCTGATGATCCCGCCGTCGCTGACCCTGATCGTCTACGGCGTCACCATCAACGAATCCATTTCCAAGCTGTTCATGGCCGGCATCCTGCCGGGCCTGGTGCTGGCCACCATGTTCATGGGCTACGTGGCGGTCTATTCCAAGGTGTCGAAGCGCTACAACCCCAAGCCCGAGCCGGACATGACATTCGCCGAAAAGGTCGCCAACTCGCGGTTCCTGATCCCGGTGATCATGCTGATCCTGGTGGTCATCGGGTCCATGTACCTGGGCATCGCCACGGCCACCGAGGCGGCGGCCTTCGGCGTCATCGGCTCGCTGCTCCTGGCGGCCGGCCAGAAGTCCCTGAACTGGGAAACCTTCACCGCCAGCCTGATGGGCGCCACGCGCACCTCGGCCATGATCGCCCTGATCCTGGCCGGGGCCTCGTTCCTGTCGCTGTCCATGGGCTTCACGGGCCTGCCCAAGGCCCTGGCCGAATGGATCGCCGAGCTGGAACTGAGCCGCTTCGCCCTGCTGATGGTGCTGCTGGTGTTCTACATCGTCATCGGCTGCTTCCTGGACGGCATCTCGTCGGTGGTGCTGACCATGGCCGTGGTGGAACCCATGATCCGCACCGCCGGCATCGACGTCATCTGGTTCGGCATCTTCATCGTCGTGGTGGTGGAAATGGCGCAGATCACGCCGCCCATCGGCTTCAACCTGTTCGTCATGCAGGGCATGACACGCCACGACATGGGCTATGTGGCCAAGGCCGCCATCCCCATGTTCCTGATCATGGTGGCCATGGTGTTCGTGCTGATCGCGTTTCCCGACCTGGCCACCTACATGCCCGAAAACATGCGGTCCGTCCCCGGCGGCTAGGAAACAACACAGAACATGCTTCACCTGCTTTGGGGCGACATGACCATCGGCGCCTTCGCGGCGATGGCCCTCGCCGTGTTTCTGGCCTCATTGCTGCAAAGCGTGACCGGCATGGGCTTCGGCCTGGTGGCGGCGCCGGTGCTGGCCCTCATCGACCCCCGGTTCGTGCCGGTGACCATCATCGTGCTGGGGCTGCTGGTGTCGGTCCTGGGGGCGTGGCGCGACCGCCACGCCATGGCCCGGCGGGAAATCGCCGTGGCCATGGCCGGGCGGGCCACCGGCGCCGTGGTGGCCGGCTGGGCCCTGGCGGTGATCACCGACCGGCAGCTGGTGTCCTACCTGTTCGCCGGCACGGTGCTGCTGGCCGCGGTGCTCACGGGGGTGCGCTGGCGCCTGTCGCCCCGGCCCTTCACCCTGGTGGTGGCGGGGCTGGCGTCGGGCCTGATGGGCACCTTCACCTCCATCGGCGCGCCGCCCATGGGGCTGGTCTACCAGCGCGAGCCCGCGCCCAAGGTGCGGGCCACCCTGAACGGCTTCTTCACCCTGGGGGCGGGGGTGTCCCTGGCCGCCCTGGCGGCCTATGGCCACGTGCGCCTGGCCCACCTGGGCCTGGCCCTGGGGCTGCTGCCGCCGCTGCTGGCCGGCACCTGGCTGTCGCCCCGGGTGGCGCGCTATGCGGACCGCCGGTTCCGGGTGCTGATCCTGGCCGTCTGCGTGGCCTCGTCGCTGATGATCATCTGGCGGGCTATTGCCAGCACTTGATGCGGGCGATGAAGGGCTTGGCGGCGGCGAACACGGCCTTGCCCTCGGCCGCCGTGCCGCCGTCGCGGATGGTGAAGGTGATCTTGATGTGGTCCAGCAGGCGGAACAGGGCCTTGTTGTCGATGTAGAAGCCCAGGTCGCGCACCGTTTCGCCGGTCTTTTCGTACACCGACACGGAATTCACCTGGGCCACCACCACGCCGGCCACCCGGCCCAGGGCGTCCAGGGCCGGCCCGCCGCTGTTGCCCGGATAGATGAAGGCCTTCATCTTGCGGTAGGCCTGGGGCAGTTCCAGCTTGCTGACCAGGGCGTCGCCGTGGCGCAGGAAGGTGCCGCTGGTCAGCTGCGGGGTGATGGGCGGCAGGGTCTTGGTGGGATAGCCGATGACGAACACCGGCGTGCCGTCGTCGGGCTCGCCGGGCGGGCGGAAGGTGGCCACGCCCGGCGGCTGGATGGCCGCCTTCAGCACCGCCAGGTCGTTGCGCCGGTCGATGGCCAGCACCCGGGCCTGCACCTCGTCGCCCTCGGTGGTGGCGATGGACACCGACTTCAGGCAGCGCCGCACCACGTGCTCGTTGGTCACCAGGATGCCGTCGCGGCGCACGAAGAAGCCCGAGCCCAGCCCGGCCACCCGGCGCTTGGGATAGGCGAAGGTCTTGCGCGGTTCCATGGCCCGGCGGATGGCGGCGGCGCGCCGGGCGCGGATGGCCTCGGCCTCCTCGTCGCTGACGATGGCGCCCTCGCAGGTCGCCGGCAGGGTGCGCGACACGGTGTCGCGGGCCGTGTCGTGGCAGTTCACGGTGGGGCCTTCGTCCGCCCCGGCGGTTGCCGCGCCCAGGGCAAACAGGATACCCAGGACGACGGCCATGCTGTACGCAACCTTCAAGGCACCGATCCCCCGCCTTGACCCAAGTCCATGTCATCCTAACATGGCCGTGATACATGGGGCCAAACCCCGATTCCCGAAACAGGACCCGATTTCCATGCCCAGGCCCTTCCTTGCCGCCCTTTTCCTGTCGCTGATCCTGCCGGTGCTGGGCGCCGCCGCGCCGGCCGCCGCCGAAACCCGCGTCGCCTGCCCCAGCCTGGCCCAGGCCATCCCCGTGGGGGCCTGCCCCAGCGCCGAGGAGATCAAGGCCATGTTCCGCGCCACCTGCGGCGTGGAGCAGAACCCCAACGCCCGCAACCCCAAGCCCTGCGACACCCTCGCCGCCTTCGCCGAGACCAAGGACTTCCAGTTGTGGGAGGTGGAAACCCCCGACGGCGTGTACCTGGACTACCTGGGCTGCGGCCTGGAGCCGGCCCAGGTGCGCGACGCCGCCGTCAGGAGCGTGCGGCTGATGAAGTCGGGCACCATGACCACGGTGGCCTGCGACTATGGCGGCGAGATCATCTTCGGCCTGCGCCGCAAGGGCGTGTGCGCCCTGCCCGACGGCCGCCAGCCGACCCTGCTGGACGGCGACGTGCGCATGGACTGCCCGGCCGACGGCCCCTGCTGGGTGACCTGCCCCGATGCCCCCTGACGCCCCCCCCGACCTGCCGCCCGACGGCGTGCGGATCACCCCCGATGCCGCCAACCCGGTGGTGGTGGAGGTGCTGCGCGGCGGCCATGTGGAAAGCCGCCACCGGGGCGCCGCCATCGCCGTGCGGGCCGACGGCCACGTGGCCCTGTCGTGGGGGGACGTGGACCGGCCGGTGTTTCCGCGTTCGGCCATCAAGCCCCTGCAGGCCCTGCCGCTGATCGAGACCGGCGCCGCCGATGCCTTCGGCCTGGACGAGGCCGAGATCGCCCTGGCCTGCGCGTCCCACAACGGCGAGCCCCTGCACACCGACCGGGTGGCCGCCTGGCTGGCCCGTCTGGGCCTGTCGGAAGCGGACCTGGAATGCGGCGCCCACTGGCCCAAGCACGAGCCGGCGGCCCACGATCTGGCGCGGGCCGGGGCGGCGCCGTCGGCGCTGCACAACAACTGCTCGGGCAAGCACGCCGGGTTCCTGACCACGGCCGTGCACCGGGGCGAGCCCACGGCCGGCTACGTGCACCGCCACCACCCGGTGCAGCAGCGGGTCATGGGGGTGATGGAACAGATGTGCGGGCTGGACCTTTCGGCGGCGCCCTGCGGCATCGACGGCTGTTCCATCCCCACCTTCGCCCTGCCGCTCG
>JAGREA010000525.1 GCA_020446745.1 Rhodobacterales bacterium
GTCGCCAATCGAAGTACGTCCCACGCTGGCCTATCCAGTGTCGACAGATCTACGGTCGAGAATCCAGCAGTACAATCCACTGGCCAAACCACTGAGCAAGCCCTTGGTACAGGGAGACCTGGGGCCGCGTGAATTGTCAGCGGCGTTGCAGGAATCCAGTGGGAATCAACAGTGTTTGGAGATGTCGCCGGGTGCTTGGCTGGCCATACCGTTGCATTCACTGACGCCCAACGTGGTTCACCGCATACGCATACAGACGCCAACAGATGCTCCGATGCATCTGTCCGTTAGTTTGCGCCAGGTCAACGCCGCTGGTGAATTCCCAAATCTGAATCCTGATTCTGCGATCAAAATTGGACCTCGCGAACTATCGCACGATGGCAAGATTGCGACTCACGACGTCATATTTTGGCCTAAAGCAGAAGCAGCGAACATCGTCTTGGCCAACAGTAGTGATTCATGGACCGCGTCTGTGGTTCGAATCTTGGTGGAACGGGGCGAAACACACGAGTCGTCGACTCCAGGTTCGTCAGATACCAGGCAAGTGGGTCTCTATTTGGACAAGCCTTTGTTGGCCGATGCATTCAACGCGACTCGACCGGTAGATCAGCCGACTGGGCGATTGTTCGAAAGTTGGCAGACCTGGCATGAAGCGATCAGCCATTTGGGTTTGTATATGAGTTTGTCAGAATCGAATACGCTCGTCCTGAATGCGTTTACTGATGGTGGTGCTGTCTTTCCCAGCGCAGCTCTGGCACCGACCTGTCGTTTTGATAGCGGCACATTCTTCGCTGACGGCAGATCCCCAGAAATCAAAGATGCCATCGAGCTATTGTTGCGACACTTTGACCGCGACCAACGGAAATTGGTACTTTCCATCAATCTGAATACCGAGCTTCCTCGTTTGGCTGCTTGGGACCAAGATCCAGTACAGTCTGAATCTCTGTTTCAAAGGACGTTTGATGGTAGCGAATTTCGGCAGCAGGGCAGCATGCGATCTATTCGACGCTACAACCCATTGGACTCGCGTGTCCAAGCCGAAATCGTAGCGGCCGTTTCCGAATTATCGCAACGTTACGGGCATCACCCGGCCTGGGCCGGGATCTGCATTCAGTTGGCTAACGATTCCCAGCTGTTGTTTGCCGGAGACCGGTGGGGTTTTGATCCACAGGCGATCCACGCTTTTGAGAACTTTTCCAAGGCAAAGCTGTCAGAGTCGATGCCGCTAGAGAACCTATTTGCTCAGGCTCCGATCCGTCAGGCTTTCCTGGATTGGCGTGCGCGGGAAATGTCCCAGTTGTTCGCACGACTGGCACTGCAAATCACCGAGGTCAATCCTTCCGCGAAATTGTTTCTCAATACTGCACAGCTATGGACGCACGAGCCACGAACTGAGGACTTCTTTTCACCTGGAAATGTCACTCGCAATCCCGCCGACTATTTGTTGGCTCGCGGCATCTCGCCTACGGATGTGGCGCAGTTACCAGGCGTTGAACTGGTACGTGGCACATTCCAGGAGCAGTTGGATTCGCTCAGCCCGCAAGACTGGACGCGGGAGGATTCTTCTGCGCGCGCGCTGCAGTATGTAGCGCCTGAGGACAAGCCCTCCGTCTTGATCCAGCAGGCCACGGTCGGCCAACCGTTGATTCGAGAGAACCCGGACCAGCTAGAGATTTCTAAAGCGTGGTTA
>JAGREA010000522.1 GCA_020446745.1 Rhodobacterales bacterium
ACGGTGGCGTCGAACTGGGCCTTGGTGGCGCCGCACTTCAGCGCAATGGCGATGCCCTGGGCGATCTCGGGCCCGTCGTCGCCGACGATGTGACAGCCCAGCACCTTGTCCGTCTCGGCGTCCACGATCAGCTTCATCATGATCGTCTCGTCGCGGCCCGACAGGGTGTGCTTCATGGGCCGGAAGCGCGACATGTAGACATCCACCGGGCCGCCTTCCCGCGCCTCCTCCTCGGTCAACCCCACGCTGCCCACGGCCGGCTGGCTGAACACCGCCGACGGCACGTTGGTGTAGTCCATGGTGATGGGGTTGCTGTTGAAGGTGGTCTCGGCGAAGCAGCGGCCCTCGGCGATGGCCACCGGGGTCAGGTTGATGCGGTCGGTCACGTCGCCCACGGCGTAGATGCTGTCCACGCTGGTGCGGTTCCATTCGTCCACCACCACGGCGCCCTTGCCGTCCAGGGCCACGCCGGCGGCCTCCAGCCCCAGGCCCTTGGTGTTGGGGGCGCGGCCGGTGGCATACATCACCAGGTCCGTATCCAGCACCTCGCCGCCGGCCAGGCGCAGGGACAGGCGGTGGCTGTCCGGCGCCTTCTCGATGGACCGCACGATGGCCTCGCGGCAGATGGTGATGCCCTTCTTCTCCATCTCGGCGGCCAGGGTCTCGCGCACGTCCTCGTCGAAGCCGCGCAGGATGTTGCCGGCCCGGATGACGATGGTCACCTTGGCGCCCAGGGCATTGAAGATGCCGGCGAACTCCACGGCGATGTAGCTGCCGCCCACGATCACCACGTGGCGCGGCAGGTCGGGCAGGTCCAGGGCCTCGTTGGAGGTGACGGCGTGCTCGATCCCCGGAATGTCGGGCAGCACCGGCCAGCCGCCGGTGGCGATGAGGATCCGCTCGGCCGTGTAGGTCCTGTCGCCCACCCGCACCGTGTGGGCGTCCACCAGGGTGCCGCGGCCGTCGATCAGCTCCACGTGGTTTTCCCTGAGGATGCGGCCGTACACCCCTTCCAGGCGGTCCAGCTCGCGGTTCTTGTTGGCCACCAGGGTGGCCCAGTCGAAGTCCGGCCGGGCCCGGGACCAGCCGTAGCCCACGGCGTCCTCGAACGCCTCGGCGAAGTGGGCGCCGTAGACCAGCAGCTTCTTGGGCACGCAGCCGCGCATGACGCAGGTGCCGCCCACCCGGCTTTCCTCGACGATGGCCACCCGGGCGCCATAGCCCCCGGCCAGGCGGGTGGCGCGCACGCCGCCGGAACCGGCGCCGAGGGTGATGAGGTCGTAGTCGTATTGGGGCATTCCGGCCTTCCCGGGTCAGCGATCGGCGATCGGGTTCATATGGACTTGGCGGCGGGGCGGATCAATCGATGCCCATGCACACGTATTTCATCTCCAGGAAGTCGTCGATGCCGTACTTGGAGCCCTCGCGGCCGATGCCCGATTCCTTGACCCCGCCGAACGGCGCCACCTCGGTGGAGATGACCCCGGCGTTGACCCCCACCAGCCCGTATTCCAGGGCTTCCGACACCCGCCAGGTGCGGCCCAGGTCGCGGGTGTAGAAATAGGCCGCCAGGCCGAATTCCGTGTCGTTGGCCATGCGGATGGCCTCGGCCTCGTCCATGAAGCGGAACAGGGGCGCCACGGGGCCGAAGGTCTCTTCCCGGGTGACCATCATGTCGGTGGTCACGTCGGCCAGGATGGTGGGCTCGAAGAAGGTGCCGCCCAGGGCGTGGCGCTTGCCGCCGGTGACCAGGCGGGCGCCCTTGTCCAGGGCGTCGCCGATGTGCTCCTCCACCTTCTCCACCGCCGACATGTCGATCAGCGGCCCCTGCTGGGCCCCGTTCTCCATGCCGTCGGACACCTGCAGGGCCTCCACGGCCCGGGCCAGCTTCTCGGCGAAGGCGTCGTACACCCCGTCCTGCACCAGCAGGCGGTTGGCGCACACGCAGGTCTGGCCCGTGTTGCGGTATTTCGACGCGATGGCCCCTTCCACGGCGGCGTCCAGGTCGGCGTCGTCGAACACGATGAAGGGCGCGTTGCCGCCCAGTTCCAGCGACACCTTCTTCACCGTGCCGGCGGACTGTTCCATCAGCACCTTGCCGATTTCCGTCGAGCCGGTGAAGGTGACCTTGCGCACGGTGGGGTTGGCCGTCATCTCGCCGCCGATGGCCCCGGCGGCGCCGGTGATCACGTTCACCAGGCCCTTGGGGAAGCCGGCCCGGTCGGCCAGTTCGGCCAGGGCCAGGGCGGAAAGGGGCGTCTGGCTGGCCGGCTTGATGACCACCGGGCAGCCCACGGCCAGGGCCGGGGCGCACTTGCGGGTGATCATGGCGATGGGGAAGTTCCACGGCGTGATGGCCGCCACCACGCCCACCGGCTGCTTCAGCACCACGATGCGCTTGTCGGCCTGGTGGGCCGGGATGGTGTCGCCGTAGACGCGCTTGGCCTCCTCGGCGAACCATTCGATGAACGAGGCGCCGTAGACCACCTCGGCCAGGGCCTCGGTCAGGGGCTTGCCCTGCTCGGCGGTCATCAGCTCGGCCAGGTCCTGCTGGTTTTCCATCACCAGGTTGAACCAGCGGCGCAGCACGGCCGAACGGTCCTTGCCGGTCAGCGCCCGCCAGC
>JAGREA010000523.1 GCA_020446745.1 Rhodobacterales bacterium
CGGCGGCGGCGGTCACGTGCAGGTCCTCGGCCGCCCGGGTGAAGTTCAGGTGGCGGGCCGCGGCGTCGAAGGCGCGCAGCGCGTTCAGGGACGGCAGACGGGGCGGCATGGCGCTTACCTTCAAAATTTTTTTGAAGTTAAGCGCAAAACATCTCGTTTCTCAAGCCTCCGTTTTCCTGGTTTTCTACGGCCAACCCTCGGATACGGAGCCCTCCCATGACCCACAAGATGACAAATTCCCTTCATATCTACAGTCCACCCCGGCCGCTTGCGGTCGTCCCCGGGCGCGACCTGCTGGCCGGCCTGTGGCGGGCCTTCCGGGCCTGGCGCCGCCAGCGCCGCGACCTGGCCCGGCTGCGCGCCCTGCCGCCCCACATCCTGCGCGACATGGGCCTGCATTCCAGCCACCTGGCCGGGGTGGTGCGCGGCCACGACGGCTTTTCCCGCCGCCATGTGGGCGATGACGACCCGGCATAGCCCTTCCCTCCGTCGGCCCGCTGTGGGATAAGCCCCCTCCCACAGCGAGGCTCACGCCCATGACCGACCGCCCCACCCTGTTCCTGCGCCCCGGCGGCGACAAGCGCCTGCGCCAGGGCCACCCCTGGGCCTATTCCAACGAGATCACCCTGGACGAGGCCGCCAAGGCCCTGGCGCCGGGCAGCCTGGTCACCCTGTCCCGGGTGGACGGCAAGCCCCTGGGCACGGGCACCTTCACGCCCCACGGCCTGATCGCCTTCCGCCGCTTCGACCGGCGGCCCGACGCGGCCATCGACCGGGCCTGGCTGGCCGGCCGCCTGGGCCGGGCCCTGGCCCTGCGCGAGAAGCTGTACGACACCCCCCACTACCGCCTGGTCCACGGCGAGGCCGACGGCCTGCCGGGCCTGGTGGCCGACCGCTTCGGCGACGTCGTCACCCTGCAGTCGGGCACCGCCGGCATGGACGCCCTGATGCCCGACGTGGTGGCGGCCCTGGAAGACCTGCTGTCGCCCCGCGCCGTGGTGCTGGCCAACGACGGCCCGTTCCGCAAGCTGGAAAACCTGCCCCGCCACCGCGACCTGGCGGCCGGCGCCCTGGACGGCCCCCTGGACGGTAAGGTGGAGATCATGGAAGGCGGCCTGCGCTTCCTGACCGATCCCCTGGGCGGCCAGAAGACCGGCTGGTACTTCGACCAGCGCGACAACCGCTCCTTCATGGCCGGCCTGGCCCGGGGCGCCAGCGTGCTGGACACCTACTGCCACGCCGGGGGCTTCGCGCTGCGCGCCCTGGCCGCCGGGGCGGCCTCGGCGGAAGGGGTGGACGGCTCCGACGCGGCCCTGGACCTGGCCCGCCGGTCCGCCGCCCTGAACGGCCTGGCCGACCGGGCCACCTTCACCAAGGGCGACGTGTTCACCGACCTGGAACGGCGCGGCGCCCTGGGCCAGCGGTTCGACATCGTCATCGCCGACCCGCCGGCCTTCGTGAAAAGCCGCAAGGACCTGGGCAGCGGCGCCCGGGGCTATCGCAAGCTGGCCGACCTGGCGGCGCGCCTGGTGGCGCCGGGGGGCCTGCTGTTCATGGCGTCGTGTTCCCACAACATGCCGGCCGACCGGTTCCTGGCCGAGGTGGCGGCCGGCGTGGGCCGGGCCGGCAAGGTGGCGCGCATCCTGCGCCACGGCGGCGCCGGGCCCGACCACCCGCAGCACCCCCAGCTGCCGGAAAGCGCCTACCTGAAATCCCTGACCCTGGCCCTCGATTAGGGCCCAGGCGGCGGTCCGGCCTTTCAACCGGGGCGCGGAAGGGCTATCTGAAAGGGAGCCCCCTTTCACAGCGCGCCCGACCGTGTCCCACGCCCACGCCCTGCAGAACGTCCTTGTCGTGCTGGTGGCCCTGATCGCCGCCGGGCCCCTGTTCCAGCGCCTGCACCTGGGCCCGGTCATGGGCTACCTGACGGCCGGCATCCTGCTGGGCCCGTCGGCCCTGGGCTGGGTGGAGGCCGGCCCCGGCATCGCCTTCCTGGCCGAACTGGGGGTGGTGTTCCTGATGTTCTCCATCGGCCTGGAACTGAAGCTGGACCGCCTGCGCCTGTTCGGCCGCGCCGCCTATTCCCTGGCCGTCATCCAGGTGGTGGGCACGGCCGCCGCCGGGGCCGGGGTGGGCTACCTGTTCGGCCTGTCGTGGCCCGCCGCCCTGGTGGCCGGCGGCGCCCTGTCGCTGTCGTCCACGGCCATCGTGCTGGGGCTGATGCAGGAACTGGGCCGCACCACCACGGGCCTGGGCCGCATGGCCATCGCCACCCTGCTGGTGCAGGACCTGGCCGTGGCGCCGCTGCTGGTCATCACCCAGGTGCTGGCGGAAGGCGGCGGCGGCCTGGCCACGGCCCTGGGCCTGGCGGCGGTGAAGTCCATGGCCGTGCTGGTGGTGCTGTTCTTCGTCGCCCGCTGGCTGCTGGGGCCGCTGCTGCGGGCCACGGCGTCGTCGGGCCTGCCGGAAGCCTTCGCCGGCCTGTCGCTGCTGCTGATCCTGGGCACCGGCTGGGCCACGGAATCGGCCGGCCTGTCCATGGCCCTGGGGGCCCTGCTGGCCGGGCTGATGGTGGCCGACACGGAATTCCGCCACCAGGTGGCGGCCGACATCCAGCCCTTCCGCGGCCTGCTGCTGGGCCTGTTCTTCCTGACCGTGGGCATGACCGTGGACCTGCACCTGGTGACCACCCGGGCCGGCACGGTGTTCGCCCTGGTGGGCGCCCTGATGGTGGGCAAGGCCCTGCTGATCGGCCTGGCGGTGCTGGCCCTGGGGCAGACCTGGCGCCGCGCCCTGGCCCTGGGCGGCCTGCTGGGCCAGGGCAGCGAATTCGCCTTCGTGCTGTTCGCCATGGCCGGCGCGGGAGGCCTGTTCAGCCCCGAGACGACCCAGACCCTGACCGCCGCCGTGGCGCTGTCCATGCTGGGCACGCCCCTGGTGGTGGCCATCGGCAAGCGGTCGGTGGAGGCCGTGGCCGGCGAGAAGCCCAAGGCCCTGGGCGACCTGGAAGCGGCCGGCCAGGCCGGCAAGGGCCACGTGGTGGTGGTGTCGTTCGGCCAGGTGGGCAAGGCCGTGGCCCGGCACCTGGTGGGCCAGCGCATCCCCACCCTGGTGCTGGACATGAACGCCCGGCGCGTGGCCGACAGCCGCGAGCGCGGGCTCAGCGTGTTCTACGGCAACGCCCAGCGCCTGGACGTGCTGCGCGCCGCCGGCCTGGACAAGGCCCGGGCGCTGATCGTGGGCACCCCCGACGCCGAGCAGACGGAAGCCATCACCGCCCTGGCGCGGCGCACCTTCCCCAACCTGCGCATCTTCGCCCGCTCGCCCGACGACGAGGACACCATCCGCGCCCTGAAGCGGGCCGGCGCCGACGCCATCGCCCCCGACGGCCTGACCACGGCCATGGAACTGGCCGAGCGCGTGATGCTGCTGACGGAACCGGACTGAGCGCCTTCGCTCAGCGCACAGCAACGAAGAACAGCCGCCTGAAGGGCAGCAGGGTGGTGCCGTCGGCCCGGCGCGGGTAGGACTCGGCCATGCGCCGGCGGTAGGCGTCCAGGAAGGCGTCGTGCCAGTCGGGCCGGTCGGCCAGGGCGTCCAGCAGCGGCTTCAGCGACGTCCCCCGGGTCCATTCCACCACCGCGTCGGGGCCTTCCAGCACCTGCAGGTAGTCCGTTTCCCAGATGTCCAGCGCCGACACGTGGGGCGTCAGGATGTCGTGGTAGGCCTGGGGCTCGGCCACCGGGGCGGGCCGCAGCAGGGGGTCCAGGACCTCGGACCAGGGCCCGGCGTGGGCCGCCTCGGCGATGCCGGCCAGGGACGGCGCGGCGTGGTTGTGGGGCATCTGCACGGCCAGCACCCCGCCCCGGCGCAGCCCGGTGAGCAGGCGCGGGAACAGCACCGGGTGGTCGCCCAGCCACTGGAACACGGCGTTGCTGTAGAACAGGTCGGCCGGCGCCTCGGGCATCCAGTCGGTCAGGTCGGCCAGCACCCATTCGGCCGCCGTGTCCGTGGCCCGGGCCCGGTCCAGCATCTCGGGCGACGAATCCACCCCCACCAG
This sequence comes from Rhodobacterales bacterium, assembly GCA_020446745.1. GTDB lineage: Bacteria > Pseudomonadota > Alphaproteobacteria > Rhodospirillales > JACKKN01 > JAGREA01. The sequence goes on from JAGREA010000523.1 coordinate 4,061, forward strand.
GCGGGCCGACGGGAAGCGGGCGGCCAGGGCCGGGGCGACGATGCCGGTCCCGCAGCCCAGGTCGTAGACCGTGTCGGCCGCGGCCAGGGGGATGCGGGCCAGCAGGTCCATGGCCGGGCGCAGGCGCGGCGCGGCGAAGCGCAGGTACTGGTCCGGGTTCCAGGCGGCGGGGTCGGACATGGCGGGGCTCCCTTCGATGGCGCCCCGCATGGTGCCGCCGGGGTCGGGGCCTGACAAGACTCCTGACCCTACTTGCCGAACCTATTGGCCGAACCTATTGGCCGAACCTATTGGCCGAACCTATTGGCCGGACCTATTGGCCGGCCCTATTGGCCGGCGATGATCCGCAGCAGGTCCATGGGCTTCTTGCCGGCCTTGTCGGCCAGGGCCTTCAGGCGGTCCTCGGCGCCGGCCTTGATGCCGGCCGCGGCCAGCCGTTCCAG
>JAGREA010000524.1 GCA_020446745.1 Rhodobacterales bacterium
GAGGCCGGGGCCGCTGCCGTCTACTGCGGGTTCCGCGACGAAACCAACGCCCGCAACTTCCCGGGCCTGAACTTCGACCGGGCGGAGATGGCCGAGGGCATCGCCCGGGCCCACGACCACGGGGCCAAGGTGCTGGTGGCCATCAACACCTACGTGCGGGCCGGTGATCCGGGCCCCTGGCACAGGGCCGTGGACGATGCCGCGCGCCTGGGCGCCGACGCGGTGATCCTGGCCGACCTGGGCCTGGCCGCCCATGCCCGCGACGCCCACCCGGGCCTGCGCCGCCACCTGTCGGTCCAGGCCTCGGCGGCGGGGGCCGAGGCCATCCGCTATTACGCCGAAACCCTGGGCGTGCGCCGCGTGGTGCTGCCCCGGGTGCTGACGGTGGCCGAAATCGCCCAGCTGAACGGCCGCATTCCCGTGGAGACCGAGGTGTTCGTGTTCGGCGGCCTGTGCGTCATGGCCGAGGGGCGCTGCGCCCTGTCGTCCTATGTGACCGGTCTGTCGCCCAACAAGGATGGTGTCTGCTCGCCGGCCAGCCACGTGCACTATGGGGAAGAGGGCGACCGCCTGGTCACCCGCCTGGGCACCGTGACCGTGAACGCCGTGGGCCCCGGCGAGCCGGCCGGTTACCCCACCCTGTGCAAGGGCCGGTTCGTCACCGGCGGCCGGGCGTCGTACCTGTTCGAGGACCCCACGTCGCTGAACACCATGGCCCTGCTGCCCGAGCTGGCCGCCGCCGGGGTGACGGCCCTGAAGATCGAGGGCCGCCAGCGGGGCCGGGCCTATGTGTCGCGGGTGGTGGCGGCCTACCGCAACGCCGTGGACGCCGTGGCCCGGGGCGAGCCGGTGCCCCCCAGCGCCCTGATGGCCCTGACCGAGGGCGGCCGCGAAACCGAAGGCGCCTACCGCAAGACCTGGAAGTGACCATGACCGACACCCGCAATGCCATGGGCCTGACAATGGGCCTGACCTTGGGCCCGGTGCTGTTCAACTGGGCGCCCGAAACCTGGCGGGATTTCCATTTCCGCATCGCCGACGAGGCCCCCGTGGACACGGTGGTGGTGGGCGAAACGGTGTGCCCCAAGCGGGCCCCGTTCCTGGAACCCCACCTGCCGGCGGTGATCGAGCGTCTGGCGGCGGCCGGCAAGGCGGTGGTGCTGTCCACCCCCGCCCTGGTGCAGACGGCCCGCGAGGAGGCCATGCTGCACGACCTGGCCGAGGGCGCCGGGGACATGGCGGTGGAGGCCAACGACATGGCCGCCGTGTCGGTGCTGCGCGGCCGGCCCCACCACCTGGGGCCGGGGCTGAACATCTATAACGAGGGCACCCTGGCGGTGCTGGCGGCCGGCGGGGCGGCGCGGGTTTGTCTGCCGCCGGAACTGGCGGCCGGTTCCATCGGCGTCGTCGCCCGGGCCGGACGGGCGTTGGGGGTGGAGACCGAGGTGCTGGCCTTCGGCCGCATGCCCCTGGCCATTTCCGCCCGCTGCTATCACGCCCGGGCCCATGGCCTGACCAAGGACAGCTGCCAGTACGTGTGCGCCCAGGACCCCGACGGCCTGGACCTGGACACCCTGGACGGCGAACCCTTCCTGGCCGTGAACGGGGTGCAGACGCTATCCCACGCCTGCCTGAGCCTGGCCGCCGAGGCCGCCGACCTGCGGGCCCGGGGCGTGGCGCGCCTGCGCCTGTCGCCGCAGACGGTGGACATGGTGGCGGTGGCGCGGCTGTTCCGCGACCTGCTGGACGGGCGGGAGGACGGGGCGGGAGTGAACGCCGCCCTGGCCGGCCTGGCCGGGGGCGTGCCCCTGGCCAACGGCTTCTACCACGGCCGCGCCGGGGCGGAGATGGCGCCGCCCGATTGACGGCGGCGCCAGGGGGAGGGGTCAGGAGCCGGGGTTACTTCAGGGTGGGCGGGAAGGCCCGTTCCACGTCCACCAGCTTCAGGCTCACCATGGTGCGCAGGATCAATTCCACCACGTCGTCCATGTGGGTGAAGCGGTCGGTGTTGACCACCAGGTCGTAGTACCGGGGGTCGTTGATCTCTTCCTTGAACATGGCCTGGGTGAAGGCGTTGCGCTTCTTGTTGGAGGCCTTGACCCGCTCCACGGCGTCCACCAGCTCGGTGCCGTCCTGGGCGGCCACGCGGGCGGCGCAGATCTCCACCGAACCGGTGATGCGCACCCGCAGGGCGTCGCGGCCGGCCAGGATGATGTTGCTGCCGCGCCCGACGATGATGCCGCCCATCTGGTACAGCCCGCGCACGGTGGCCACCAGGTGGTACAGGTAGTCGTCGCGGGTCATGTTCTTGCCGGCCACCAGGGAGTAGAGCCAGGAATCGCTGGCGTGGCTGATGCGTTCGTGCAGCTTGTTGACCAGCGAGGTGTTGACCCGCGCCTTGGCGGCCACCTTGTCCAGGATCTCGCGGGCATAACAGGGCACGCCCAGGCGCTCCGACAGGGCCGCGGCGATCTCGTCGCCGCCGCTGCCCATGGACCGGGACAGGGTGACCACCGGCGGATGGCTCCGCGCGGACAGTTCGGCGGGCGTGGATTCGCTGACCTTGGTCAGGGCTCGGATGACGGATTGGGCGTCCATGAACTGCCTCCTTCCAAACGGGCTTCGGCCCATTGGACTCCGGGCAGGCACCGCAGGCGCGCCGCGCGCCCGTCTGGACCCCAAGGTGGACCGATACAGGGGATATCAGCCCTCACTCATATTGTGGACCATGGGCGGGGCGGCGACAAGTGACGGCACTGCAGATCAAAACCGTTGCAGACGCGCATCGCGTTGGGTACCTTGCGCCCCATCGCACCGCCGGGTTTCGAAACCGGGCGGCCCGATCCCTGGAGGGGTGGCCGAGTGGCTGAAGGCGCACGCTTGGAAAGCGTGTATACGGGAAACTGTATCGAGGGTTCGAATCCCTCTCCCTCCGCCATCATTTCCGATCTCACGGCATCTCGCTACGCTCGTGCCCTCTTCGATC
>JAGREA010000057.1 GCA_020446745.1 Rhodobacterales bacterium
AGGACCGACAGCAGGATCTCCTCCTGGCGGCCCCGGTTGTCGACCCGGGTGGCCGGCCCCTCGGCCGTGTTGGCGGCCGGCGCCGGCGGCGCGCCGAAGCCGAACCCGCCGCGGGGTCCCGGCGCGCGGCCCGGGGCCCGGCCTGGCGTCCGCCCGGGCGTACCCCGGCCCTGGCGCACGGCCTGGCACAGGCGGTCCTTGAAGCCCGACAGGAAGTGGCCGCGCACGGTTTCGTCCTCGATGCGGAAGGCGTGGGCCTTCAGGCGCCCTTCCAGGTCGGCCCGGGCCTCGGGCGTGGCCGGGGCGCCGGCGCCGCGCTCCACCCGCCACAGCAGGTCCGACAGGTCCTCGGCCCCGTCCAGCAGCGCCGCCATGGCGGCCGCGCCCCGGGTGGCCACCAGGCTGTCCGGGTCCTCGCCCTCGGGCAGGGTGGCGAAGCGCAGGCGCAGGCCCGGCTTGAGCAGCGGCAGGGCCCGCTCGGCGGCGCGGAAGGCCGCCTTCTGGCCCGCCCGGTCGCCGTCGAAGCACAGGATGGGGGCCTTGGACAGGCGCCACAGCAGGCGGATCTGGTCTTCCGTCAGGGCCGTGCCCAGGGGCGCCACGGCGTGCTCCAGGCCCGCCTGGGCCAGGGCGATGACGTCCATGTAGCCTTCCGCCGCCACCACCGTGCCGGCCTCGCGCACGGCCTCGCGCGCCTGGGACAGGCCGAACAGCACCGTGCCCTTGTGGAACAGGGGTGTTTCCGGGCTGTTCAGGTACTTGGGCTCGCCGTCGCCGATGATCCGCCCGCCGAAGGCGATGACCCGCCCCTGGCGGTCGGTGATGGGGAACATGACCCGGCCGCGGAACCGGTCGTAGGGGTCGCGGCCCGGGTCCTCGGGGCGGATCAGCAGGCCGGCGGCCACCATCTGGTCCTCGGTGATGCCGTCGCGCGCCAGGGCCCCCTTCAGGGCGCCCCGGGAATCGGGGGCGTAGCCCAGGCGGAAGCGCCGCAGGGTGGCGTCCGACAGGCCCCGGCGGCGCAGGTAGTCCAGCCCCGCCTTGCCTTCCGGCAGGCGCAGCTTGCCCTCGAACCAGGCGGCGGCGGCCTCCACCACGTCGTACAGGTCCTTGCGCACCTGGGCCCGGGCCTGCTCCTCGGGGCTGTCGCGGGGCACCTCCATGCCGGCCTCGGCGGCCAGGCGCTCCACCGCCTCGGGGAAGGACATGTTCTCGGTGTTCATGACGAAATCGAACACCGAGCCATGGGCCCCGCAGCCGAAGCAGTGGTAGAAGCCCTTGTCCTCGTTGACGGTGAACGACGGCGTCTTCTCGTTGTGGAACGGGCACAGGCCCTGGTGCTCGTGGCCCTTGCGCACCAGGCGCACCCGCCGGCCGATCACCTCGGCCAGGCCGACGCGGTCCTTCAGTTCGTCCAGGAAGCGGGGCGGAAAGGCCATGGGCGCGGATACCGTCCGTCAGCGGGAAACCAGCATTGAACCTCAGGTCCCTGCTTACCGCACTGTGTAACGGTGTGGAACCCGGGGATAAGCGGCGATGGCTGAATGCGGCGGCAAGGCTTCGGTCGCCTTCCCGCCTTACCATAATTTAGACTGTGCTGCCCAAGATTCCAGACCCGGGGAGGCCACGATGGGGAACGATCTGGACTACGACGCCCTGATGGAGATCATCCGCCGCCGGCGCAGCGTGCGCAAGTTCGAGCCCGGCCGGGCCGTGGGCCGCGACGTGCTGGCGCGCATCGCCGATGCCGGGCGCTGGGCCCCCAGCGGCGCCAACACCCAGCCGTGGGACTTCATCATCGTCGACGACCCGGACGTGAAGGAACAAGTGTTCGCCGTGTTCATGCGGCAATCCCAGCGCCTGTTCGCCGGGGCCAAGGGCTTCCCGCACGTGAAGAAGGCCTACATGGCCAACACGGTGGCCATCATCGTCATCCTGGGCGACCCGCGCTGGAAGTGCTGCTTCCCCCAGGCCACGTCCATGGCGCTGACCGACGAATACGCGGCCAACAACGAAAACATCTTCCTGGTCTCCCTGGGCGCGGCGATCCAGAACCTGCAGCTGGCGGTGACGGCCGAGGGCCTGACCTCGGCCTGGCTGTCGGGCGGCGGCGAGGCCACCACCAACCGCGAGCTTTCCGAGGTGCTGGGCTATCCCGGCTTCATGCAGGCCATCGGCACCATGCCCATCGGCTATCCGGAAAAGGACGTGTCGCTGCGCTACCGCCGGCCCCTGGAACAGGTGGTGCACTGGAACGGCTACCAGCCCGCCCAGTTCCGCCCCGACGACCTGATCCACGCCTACCGGGACCGCATCCGCCCCTTCGCCATGTACCGGGGCACCGAGCGCATGGGCGACTGGGAGGACGCCGAGGAGAAGGCAGGCGACTGGCTGGCGGCCTTCGACGGCCCCACGCCCAACCCGGACGGGGAGCTGCCCTGATGGCCGGCGACGGGGGCTTCATCCCCCTGCCCGGCTTCGTGTCCTATTCCGACGACGCGATGGTCGAGCGGGCCCAAGCCTTCAACGCCCTGGTGCAGCGCCGTCGCACGGTGCGGGACTTCGCCGACCGCCCCGTGCCCCGGGCGGTGATCGAGGCGGCCATCCGCGCCGCCGGCAGCGCCCCCAGCGGCGCCAACCAGCAGCCCTGGCACTTCGTCGCCATCGCCGACCCGGCCGTCAAGCAGCGCATCCGCGCGGCGGCGGAGGAGGAGGAACGGGCCTTCTACGCCGGGCGGGCCGGCGACGACTGGCTGGACGCCCTGGCCCCCCTGGGCACCGACGCGAACAAGCCGTTCCTGGAAACGGCGCCGTGGCTGATCGCCATCTTCGCCCGCCGCTGGGGCACGGGGCCCGAGGGCGAACGGGTGAAGCACTATTACGTGCCCGAATCCGTGGGCCTGGCCACGGGCCTGCTGATCACGGCGCTGCACCAGGCGGGCCTGGCGACCCTGACCCACACGCCCAGCCCCATGGCCTTCCTGAACGACATCTGCGGCCGGCCGGACAGCGACAAGCCCTACATCCTGCTGGTGGTGGGCCACCCGGCCGAGGGCTGCATGGTCCCCGACATCCACCGCAAGCCGCTGGAGGAGATCGCCACGTTCCTGGACTGAGACCCCGTTCGGGGGGGCGAAGGGTGGGTGAACCACAGAGACACAGAGGCACAGAGAGGGCGTGCCGGTGGTTAGGCCCCTTTAACCACAGAGAACACAGAGATGCGCAGAGATCACACAGAGAAGAAGGAGAGGCGCGCTTCGCGCAGCGAAGCCTCTGTGGATTCTCTGTGAACCTCTGTGTTCTCTGTGGTGAGAAAGGCGTTTCAACCGGCACAGATCCTCTGTGCCTCTGTGTCTCTGTGGTGAAATTTCCTGGTGCGGGAAGATCAGCCGAGCTGCTGCTTGACCAGCCCCGAGGCGCGGCCGAAATCCATGCGGCCGGCGTAGCGCTCCTTCAGGGCGGCCATGGTGCGGCCCATGTCCTTCAGGGTCTTGGCGTCCAGCTCGACGATCAGCGAGGTCACGGCCTCGGTCATTTCCTCGGGCGTCATCTGCTCGGGCAGGAAATGCTCGATGACGGTGATTTCCGCCGCTTCCTGGTCGGCCAGCTCCTGGCGGCCGCCCTTGGTGTACAACTCGATGGATTCCCGGCGCTGCTTGATCATGGACTGCAGCAGGACCAGGATCTCGTCCTCGCCGATGCCTTCCAGGTTGCCCTGGCCGCGGGCCACGATGTCGCGATCCTTCAGGGCGGCCAGGATCAGGCGCACCGTCGAAACGGTCACCTCGTTCTTTTCCTTCATGGCCGCTTTCAGGGTGTCGTTCAGGCGTTCGCGCAGCATACACTTCCCCCGCCGCCGGACCGGTAATGCACCGAAGGGACAGACCCTACAGAAAATCGGACGGAAACGCAACTTTCAGAAAGAAAATAAGATATTGAAATCAAACAAAATTTTGATTCTCGCCGGACTTGACGGCGGCACGGCTTTTGCTTAAACCATCCCCTCGGGCCCCGGCCGGCGCGACCCGACCCTGAAACGCCCCCCAGCGACCTTCGACCCGTCGGCGGACCCGCGCCGCGACGGCTCGACGCGCAGGGGCGACCGGGATGGCGACACCCCGGCCCGCCCCGGCGATCCGGTCGTCCGTTCCACCCCCCGGGGGATCTGGTCGTCGCCACCGCACACCGACCCCACGGCCCGGAGTCCGCCCATGCCCAGCACGCCCCCAGGAACGACCCCTGGTCCGGCTTCCACCGTCACGCCCGGCTTTCCCAAGCGCCCGCCCGGCGCCAACGCCGCCGTGGTGCTGGACGACGGCACGGTGTTCTGGGGCCGCGGCGCGGGCACCGAAGGGGTGGCCGTCGGCGAGGTGTGCTTCAACACCTCGATCACCGGCTACCAGGAGATCCTGACCGATCCCTCCTACGCCGGGCAGATCATCACCTTCACCTTCCCCCACATCGGCAACGTGGGCGCCAACGGCGAGGACGTGGAGACCACCACGGCCTCGGTGCGCGGCTGCATCATGCGGGCCGACATCACCGAGCCGTCCAACTGGCGCGCCGCCCAGCACCTGGATGCCTGGCTGAAGGCCAACAACCTGGTGGCCGTGACCGGGGTGGACACCCGGCGCCTGACCCGGCGCATCCGCGACGGCGGCGCCCCCAACGGGGCCATCATCCACCTGCCCGACGACAGCCACGAGATCGACCTGGGCGCCCTGCGGTTCATGGCCAAGACCTGGCCGGGCCTGGAAGGCATGGACCTGGCCAAGGAGGTCACCTGCGCCCAGACCTACACCTGGGACCAGACCACCTGGTCCCTGGGCCAGGGCTATGGCCGCCAGTCGGACCCCCGGCTGCACGTGGTGGCCGTGGACTACGGCGCCAAGCGCAACATCCTGCGCTGCCTGGCCGCCGCCGGCTGCCGGGTGACGGTGGTGCCGGCCACGGCGACGGCGGAACAGGTGCTGTCCCACAACCCCGACGGCGTGTTCCTGTCCAACGGCCCCGGCGACCCGGCGGCCACGGGCGAATACGCGGTACCGGAGATCCGCAAGCTGGCGGAAACGGGCCTGCCCATCTTCGGCATCTGCCTGGGCCACCAGATGCTGGCCCTGGCCCTGGGCGGCAAGACCTACAAGATGCAGCGCGGCCAGCGCGGCGCCAACCACCCGGTGAAGGACCTGGAGACCGGCAAGGTGGAGATCACCAGCCAGAACCACGGCTTCTCGGTGGACCGCGACAGCCTGCCCGAGAACGTGGTGGAAACGCACCGCTCGCTGTTCGACGGCACGGTGGAGGGCATCCGGTCCACGGACCGGCCGATCTTCTCGGTCCAGTACCACCCGGAAGCCAGCCCGGGCCCCCAGGACAGCCACTACCTGTTCCAGCGGTTCATCAGGATGATCGAGGAGCGGTGAGGGCGTGCCGGTTGAAAGGGTGATTGAACCACAGAGGCACAGAGGCACAAAGAAGCGTGACGCGGGATCCCATCACCGACAGGATCATCGGCCTTGCCATCGAGGTTCATCGAACCCTGGGTCCCGGCCTTTTGGAATCGGCTTACGAGGAATGTCTCTGTTTTGAATTGGCTCAGGCGAACATCCCATTTGAACGGCAGGTCGCACTTCCCGTCACCTACAAGAAGGTCAAACTGGATTGCGGATACCGCATGGACATTGTTGTCGACAGGGAAGTGGTGGTCGAACTGAAAACGGTTGAAGCGATCATCCCCATTCATGAAGCCCAACTGCTGACCTATATGCGGCTCAGCGGGATCGGCACGGGGCTCATCCTCAATTTCCACGCCGCCGTCCTGAGGGACGGCATTCGAAGAAGGGTCCTCTAGAACGTGAACCTCTCCCCTTCTCCTCTGTGCCTCTGTGTCTCTGTGGTTAATCTTTTCTAGGCGGACCCATGCCCAAACGCACCGACATCCACACGATCCTGATCATCGGCGCCGGCCCCATCGTTATCGGGCAGGCCTGCGAGTTCGACTATTCCGGGGCCCAGGCCTGCAAGGCCCTGCGCCAGGAAGGCTATCGGGTGGTGCTGGTCAATTCCAACCCCGCCACCATCATGACCGATCCGGTGATGGCCGACGCCACCTACGTGGAACCCATCACCACGCCGATCCTGGAAAAGATCATCGCCAAGGAAAAACCCGACGCCATCCTGCCCACCATGGGCGGGCAGACGGCGCTCAACGCCGCCATGGACCTTGCCGCCGCGGGCATCCTGGAAAAGTACGGCGTCGAGATGATCGGCGCCGACGCCGCCGTGATCGCCAAGGCCGAGGACCGCCAGCAGTTCCGCGACGCCATGGAGGTCATCGGCCTGGAAAGCCCCAAGAGCCACCTGGTCAAGTCCCTGGACGAGGCCCGGCGCGCCATGGCCGATATCGGCCTGCCGCTGATCATCCGCCCGTCCTTCACCCTGGGCGGCATCGGCGGCGGCGTGGCCTACAACACCGAGGAGTTCGAGCGCATCGTCGCCGGCGGCCTGGCGGCCTCGCCGGTGCACGAGGTGCTGATCGAGGAATCGGTGCTGGGCTGGAAGGAATTC
>JAGREA010000058.1 GCA_020446745.1 Rhodobacterales bacterium
CCAGGCCACCGTGGCCGCCGTGGACGCGGCCGGCGGCCGGGCCGTGGCCCTGCGCGGCGACGTGGCGGTTGAGGCCGACGTGACGGCCCTGTTCGACGGCGTCGAGGCCGCCTTCGGCCCCCTGGACGGGCTGGTCAACAACGCCGGCATCGTCGCCCCGTCCCTGCCCCTGGCCGAGATGACGGCCGCGCGCATGCGCCGGGTGTTCGACGTGAACATCCTGGGCGCCTACCTGTGCGCCCGCGAGGCGGCGCGGCGCCTGCCCCGGTCGCGGGGCGGCCGGGGCGGCGCCATCGTCAACGTGTCGTCCATGGCGGCGCGCCTGGGCTCGCCCTTCGAATACGTGGACTACGCCGGTTCCAAGGGCGCCGTGGACACCCTGACCATCGGCCTAGCCAGGGAACTGGCGGCCGACGGCGTGCGGGTCAACGCCGTGCGCCCGGGGCTGATCGACACCGACATCCACGCCAGCGGCGGCAAGCCGGACCGGGCCGCCGAACTGGGCGCCACCACGCCCATGGGCCGCCCCGGCACGGCCGAGGAAGTGGCCCAGGCCATCCTGTGGCTGCTGGACGACCGGTCGTCCTACTGCACGGGCACCTTCATCGACGTTTCCGGAGGACGCTGACCATGGACCTGAACCTGGCCGGCAAGACGGCCCTGATCACCGGCGCCACCGGCGGCATCGGCGGCGCCATAGCCCGCGCCCTGGCCGACCACGGCGTGAACCTGCACCTGACGGCCCGCGACGGCGCCGCCCTGGGCGCCCTGGCCAGGGACCTGCGCCAGGGCCGGGACATCACCGTGGAGGTCCACCCCATGGACCTGACCACGGACCTGAACATCGACGTGCTGGCCCTGGAATGCGACGAATCCGACATCCTGGTGAACTGCGCCGGCGCCATCCCCGGCGGCGACCTGGCCACGGTGGACGACGAGGCCTGGCGGGCCGGCTGGGACCTGAAGGTCATGGGCTACGTGAACCTGACCCGCGAGATGCTGGGCACCATGGCCGACCGGGGTTCGGGGGTGATCTGCAACGTGGTGGGCGCCGCCGGCCTGGTGCCCGATGCCGGCTACATCTGCGGGTCAACCGGCAACGCGGCCCTGAACATGTTCACCCGGGCCCTGGGCGGCCGGTCCCTGGACAGCGGCGTGCGGGTGGTGGGCGTGAACCCCGGCCCGGTGCACACGCCGCGCCTGGAACGGCTGATGCGGGTGCGGGCCCAGGACCGCTGGGGCGACCCCGAGCGCTGGCCCGAGCTGCTGACCCACCTGCCCGGCGGCCGCGCCGCCGAGCCGCGCGAGGTGGCCGACCTGGTGGCCTTCCTGGTGTCGGACCGGGCGTCCTACATCAGCGGCACCCTGGTGACCATCGACGGCGGCAACACGGCCCGCCAGAGCAGCCTGTAGAGCCCTACTTGATCAGGGCGCTGAGCTCCCTGAAGGCCGGCACGTCGGCCCGGGCCAGCCATTCGAACACCACCATTTCCGTGGTCACGATCACCGCGCCCTCGCGGGCCATGCGGTCCAGGGCCACGGCCTTGCTGTCGTCGCGGCGCGAGGTCACGGCGTCGGCCACCACGAAAACCCGGGTGCCCTGGGCCAGCAGGTCCAGCACCGTCTGCAGCACGCACACGTGGGCCTCCATGCCGCAGACCACGGCCTGGCCGCGGCCGAAGGCGCGGAAGCGGTCCATCCAGGCGGGCTCGCCGGCGCACGAGAAGCTGATCTTTTCCACCACCGCGTCGGCCTTGGGCACCGTGTCCAGGGTGGGGCCCAGGCCGCGCGGGTACTGCTCCGAGGTCAGGCTGGGCACCCCCAGGCGCCGGGCCGCCGCCAGCAGGATGGCGGTGTTGCGCACCACGCCGTCGGGGTCGCGGGTGGCCGGGGCCAGGCGCTGCTGGATGTCGATCACCAGCAGGCAGGACTGATCGGCGGTCAGGCGCATGGGCGGGGCTCCCGGTGGGCGGTGGAGGGACGGGCGACGAGTATAGGGCATAACCGGTGATCGAAAAGCGGAGGAAATCCGAGCGAATCATTGACTCAGGGGCCGGAAAGCCTAATATCGCCACGATTTTTTCCGGGATGTGCACCGCGACGACATCCAAAGAGCCGGGTCTGATCCGTACTCCATGAACTTCTCTGATCTTGGTCTCAGCGATGAGGTCCTTCGCGCCGTCGGCGACGCAGGATACACCACCCCAACACCCATCCAGGCGGAAGCCATCCCCTACGTGCAGATGGGGCGTGACATCCTGGGCTGCGCCCAGACCGGCACCGGCAAGACCGCGTCTTTCACCCTGCCCATGATCGACATCCTGTCGGCTGGCCGGGCCAAGGCCCGCATGCCCCGGTCGCTGATCCTGGAGCCGACCCGCGAGCTGGCGGCCCAGGTGGCCGACAACTTCGACGTCTACGGCAAGTACACGCGGCTGAACAAGTGCCTGATCATCGGCGGCTCGTCCATGGGCGACCAGATCAAGCTGCTGGACCGGGGCGTGGACGTGCTGATCGCCACCCCGGGCCGCCTGCTGGACGTGTTCGAGCGCGGCCACCTGCTGATGAACGACGTCAAGACCCTGGTCATCGACGAGGCCGACCGCATGCTCGACATGGGGTTCATCCCCGACGTCGAGAAGATCGTGTCGCTGATCTCGCCCATGCGCCAGACGCTGTTCTTCTCGGCCACCATGCCGCCGGAAATCCGCCGCCTGGCCGACAAGTTCCTGATGAACCCCAAGGAGATCACCGTCGCTCCGCCGTCCACCCCGGCCAAGACGGTGACCCAGGGCCTGTTCGTGGTGCCCCATTCGGGCAGCGCCGCCGGCCACAAGGAAAAGCGTGTCGCCCTGCGCGCCCTGATCGCCCAGGAAGAGGTGCGCAACGCCCTGATCTTCTGCAACCGCAAGCGCGACGTGGGCGTCCTGTGCCGGTCCCTGCAGCGCCACGGCTACAGCGCCGGGCAGCTCCACGGCGACATGGCCCAGCCGGCCCGCATGGAAACCCTGCAGAAGTTCAAGAACAACGAGATCTCCCTGCTGGTGTGTTCCGACGTGGCCGCCCGCGGCCTGGACATCCAGGACCTGAGCCACGTGTTCAACTTCGACGTCCCCACCCACGCCGAGGACTACGTGCACCGCATCGGCCGCACCGGCCGGGCCGGGCGCGAGGGCCGGGCCTTCACCCTGGCCGTGCCCGAGGAAGGCAAGTACATCAACTTCATCGAGAAGCTGATCGGCCTGGAGATCCCGCGCCTGGACATCCACGGGCTGGAGGCCACCGAGCTGTCCCAGGGTTCGGGCCGCCGGGGCCGCCGGGGCGACCGCGACCGCAAGGGCGGGCGCGACGGACGCCGTGACCGGGGCGACCGGGGCGACCGGGGTGACCGGGGTGACCGCCCCCGACGCGACGCCGACGCCGCGCCCCGCGAGGACCGCGAGGACCGCGAGCCCAAGGATTCCCGGGAAAAGCCGGCCCGCGAGGCCCGCGAAAGGCCCGCCAGGGAAAAGCCGGCCCGGGACAAGCAGGAAAGCCGGCGCCGCGACGACCGGCCGCGCGACCGCGACCGCGACCGTGAGTCCGACACCCCCGTGGTGGGCATGGGCGACCACGTGCCGGCGTTCCTGATGCGCCCCGTGAAGCGCGAGGGCGGCAACGACAAGTGAGTCCCGTTCAGGGTTGAACGGACCAGCGCGAGAGCCAGCGGGAGAGGCGGACCATGCAGACGATCTTCGTTCAGGTGAAGTGCGAACTGGGCAAGTCCTACGACGTGGCCGGCCAGGCCGTCGAGACGGTGACCCAGGTTTCGGAAGTGCACTCCATCTCCGGCAACTGGGACCTGATGCTGAAATGCTACCTGGAAGACAACCAGGACATCGGGCATTTCGTGTGCGAGAAGATCCAGAAGATCCCCGGCATCAAGGACACCTTCACCATCATCACCTTCAAGGCGTTTTCGTAGGAACCGCCCGAAGGGGTCAAGCACGCGGGGCGGCCATGGGCCGCCCTTTTTCATGGGGAAAGGGGAAGGCGGTCAGGCGTCCGCCGCCCGGCCGCCGTTGCGCAGCAGGCGGCCCCGGGCCTCGGCCCAGCCTTCCGGATCCCAGTCCTGGTGCAGCAGGCGAACGCCGGGCCGGGCGATGAACACCCGGGCCGTCACCTTGCCGCGCCGGGCGCCCACCACCAGGCGGGCCCGGGTCTCGTACTCGGGCCCCTCGTACTCGCCCAGGCGGCGCATGCAGTCGCGGTCCAGGCCGTCGATCAGCAGGCCGTCCACCCGGCGCCCACAGCACTTGACGACCGTGGGATACCACGCCCCCGCCACATAGACGCGGCGGTGGTCCGACAGCGTCGCCGGCTCGGTGGGGAAGGCCCCCACGCGGCGGCGGCAGACCCGGGCCAGGATGGCCGGGTCCACCAGCGAACCGTAGACGAACAGGGGCAGCATGGAACGCCCCGGCCGGCCGCTAGAAGTCGGCCGGCGGCTCGATGCCGCTTTCCCGAAGCTGCGCCGCCACGGCGGCCTTCAGGCGGTCCAGCCCCTCCTGGGTGGCGGACTCGCACCGCGCCACCAGCACCGCCTGGGTGTTGGAGGCCCGGAGCAGCCACCAGCCGTCGTCGGACTGCACCCGCACCCCGTCGATGGCGTGCACCTCGATGCCCGACATGCTCTTCAGGCGGTCGCGCACCTCGTCCACCACGGCGAACTTGCGGGCCTCGTCGCAGTCGAAGCGCAGTTCGGGCGTGTTGACCAGGCTGGGCATGGCGTCGCGCCGGGCGTCGATGGTCGGCCCGCCGGAGGCCAGCACCGACATCAGCCGCACCGCGGCATAAAGGGCGTCGTCATAGCCGTAGTAGCGGTGCTTGAAGAAGATGTGGGCGCTCATCTCGCCGGCCAGGGGGGCGCCCGTTTCCTGCATCTTGGTCTTGATCAGGGAATGGCCGGTCTTCCACATCACCGGGTTGCCGCCCAGGCGGGCGATCTCGTCGAAGAACACCTGGCTGGCCTTCACGTCGGCGATGATGGTGGCGCCGGGCAGGTCCTTCAGCACGTCTTCCGCCAGGATCACCATGATCTGGTCGCCCCACAGCACGCGGCCCTGGGAATCGATCACGCCGATGCGGTCGCCGTCGCCGTCGAAGCCGAAGCCCACGTCGCAGCCGTTCTCGGCCACCGCCGCCTTCAGCTGGACCAGGTTCTTCTCCACCGTCGGATCCGGGTGGTGGGCCGGGAAGTTGCCGTCGATGTCGCCGTTGATCACCACATGCTCGCCAGGCAGTTCGGCCACCAGCATCTGCAGCACCTCGCCGGCGGCGCCGTTGCCCGGGTCCCAGGCCACCTTCAGGGCCTTGTCGCCGTGGTAGTCCTGCAGCAGGCGGGCGGCGTACTGGGTGCGCAGGTCGTAATCCTCGGTGGCGCCCTGGCCGGTCACGAAGTCGCCGGCCGCCGCCTGTGGGCCCAGGCCCTGGATCTGCGCGCCGTAGAAGGACTTGCCTTTCCGCAGCATCTTGATGCCGTTGTAGTTGGGCGGGTTGTGGGACCCGGTGACCATCATCCCAGCGTCCGTTTCCAGCACCTGGGCGGCGTAATACAGCATGGGCGTGGGCCCGCGGCCGATGCGCTTGACGGTGAGCCCCGTGGAGACCAGGCCCTTCACCAGGGCCGCCTCCATGTCGGGCGAATGGAGCCGCCCGTCATAGCCCACGGCCACCGAGGTGCCGCCGTCGCGTACCACGAGGGTGCCAAAGGCGCGGCCCACGGCCGTGTAGTCGGCGGCGTTCAGGGTGTCCCCGATGACACCGCGGATATCGTACTCGCGCAGGATGGTGGGATCGAACGTGTGGGAATCGGACATGGGGCCCTCCTCTGCTCAGACCGGTTCGGCGACAGCCGCCGCGACCGCGGCGGGTTCGGCGAAGGGGCGGCCCAGGCAGTGGTAGCGGAATCCCACCTGGGCCATCTCCGTCGGATTGTAAATATTGCGCAGGTCGACCATCACCGGGTCCTTCAACAGGCGTTTCACCCGGGCCAGGTCGAGCATGCGGAATTCGTTCCATTCGGTCAGGATCGTCACGGCGTTGGCGCCGCCCATGGTCTCATAGGCCGTGTCGCACCATTGCACGCCGGGGATCATCTCGCGCGCCTCCTTCATCCCTTCCGGGTCGTAGGCCCGCAGGTCGGCCCCGGCGGCGGCCAGGGCCGGCAGGATGTCCAGGCTGGGGGCGTCGCGCATGTCGTCGGTGTTGGGCTTGAAGGTGACCCCCAGGACGGCGATGGTCTTGCCGTCCACCGAGCCGCCGCAGGCGGCGATGATGCGGTCCGCCATGGCCTTCTTGCGCCGGCTGTTGATGTCCACCACCGTTTCCACGATGCGCAGCGGGCTGCCGGCATCCTGGGCCGTGCGCACCAGGGCCAGGGTGTCCTTGGGGAAGCACGAGCCGCCATAGCCCGGTCCCGTGTGCAGGAACTTGCGCCCGATGCGCCCGTCCAGGCCGATGCCCCGCGCCACGTCCTGCACGTCGGCGTCCAGCTTCTCGCACAGGTCGGCGATCTCGTTGATGAAGGTGATCTTGGTGGCCAGGAAGGTGTTGGCCGCGTACTTGATCAGCTCCGACGTGGGGCGCGAGGTGAAGATGATGGGCGTCTCGATCAGATAGAGCGGGCGGTAGAGCTGGCGCATCACCTCGCGCGCCTTCTCGGACTTGGTGCCGATGACCACCCGGTCGGGGCGCATGAAGTCGTTGATGGCCGAACCCTCGCGCAGGAATTCGGGGTTGGACACCACGTCGAACTGGGCGTCGGGGCGGGTCTCGCGGATGATCTTTTCCACCTCGCGCCCCGTGCCCACGGGCACCGTGGACTTGGTGACCACCACCGTGTAGCCGTCCATGTTCTCGGCGATCTCGCGGGCCGCGGCGTACACGTAGGACAGGTCGGCGTGGCCGTCGCCGCGGCGCGACGGCGTGCCCACGGCGATGAACACGGCGTCGGCGGCCTGCACGGCGGGGCCCAGGTCGGTGGTGAAGGACAGGCGCCCGGCCTTCACGTTGTTGGCCACCAGGTCGTCCAGGCCGGGTTCGAAGATGGGAATCTCGCCATCGTTCAGGCAGGCGATCTTGGCCTCGTTCTTGTCCACGCAGACAACGTCGACGCCGAATTCCGAGAAACAGGCGCCGGACACCAGTCCGACATATCCGGTGCCGATCATCGCAATACGCATGGGTCTTACGGTCCTTCGATCCTGGGGCGCCGGGAACGTCGCCGATGGGGCGCCGCCGCCGGGCGGGGGGTGTTCAGGTATAGGTGTCCAAAAGGGCGCGCATGCGGTCGCGCAGGTCGTCGCGGTCCAGGGCGAAGGCCAGGTTGGCTTCCAGGAACCCCACCTTGGAGCCGCAGTCGAAGCGCCGCCCGGTGAAGCGCAGGCCGTGGAACGGCACCTTGCCGATGGTCATGGCCATGGAATCCGTCAGCTGGATCTCGCCGCCGATGCCGGCCTCCTGGCGGTCCAGGTGGTCCAGCACGCTGGGATGCAGGATGTAGCGGCCGACGATGGACAGCGTGGAGGGCGCCACGGCCGGGTCGGGCTTTTCCACCAGGCCCCGGGCCTCGGCCAGGCGGCCGTCGTCGGACTTCACGTTCAGGATGCCGTAGCGGTTGGTCTGGTCGCGGGGCACGTCCTCCACCGCCACCACGTTGCCGCCCACCTGCTCGAAGGCGTCCACCATCTGCTTCAGGCAGCCGGGCTGGCCCTGCATCAGGTCGTCGGCCAGCAGCACCGCGAAGGGCTCGTCGCCGATGAAGTTGCGGGCGCACCACACGGCGTGGCCCAGGCCCAGGGGCCGCTGCTGGCGGGTGTAGGAGATGTGCCCCGGCGAGGGCATCCAGTTGGTGACCGAATTCAGCGCCTCGGTCTTGCCGCGCTCGCGCAGGGTCTGTTCCAGCTCGAAGGAATGGTCGAAATGGTCCTCGATGGCGGTCTTGGCCCGGCCGGTGACGAAGATGAACTCCTCGATTCCCGCCTCGCGGGCCTCTTCCACGGCGTACTGGATCAGCGGCTTGTCGACGATGGGCAGCATTTCCTTCGGCATGGCCTTGGTGGCCGGAAGGAATCGCGTGCCCAAACCGGCCACGGGAAAGACCGCCTTGCGCACCCGCTGTGTCATAAGATCCCCACGGAACTTGTGGTCGATTTCGGAGCGTCCGGACGGAACCGCCGGATGATCGCCCCGGCCCCTGTTGTCTTGGCCGACGACTCCCCGTCGGCGGGCCTTTGTGCCACAGGCGACGCAACCCCGCAAGCACCCCCTAAAACCCGCCTTCCGGCCAACCTTTAGGATAGCAGAACGTCCTTGGCCTGGTTGATTTTGCTGGCCAGGTAGTCGGACCCGCCGCGGTCGGGATGCAGCGCCGCCATCAGGCGCCGGTGGGCCGCCTTCACGGCCGCCGCTTCGGCCCCCGGTTCCAGGCCCAGAACCCGAAACGCCTCGTCCCGCGTCATGGCGCCCGCGCCGGCGCTGGCCGCCGTTTCCTCCCCTTCCCTTTCTCCGGCCCCGGCCCCGGCCCCGGCCCAGTCACGCCAGTGGGGATGCTCGCGCTCCAGGTAGGCCTCCAGCACCTGAACGGACTGGCCGTCCACGGCCCGGCAGTGGACCATCAGGTCGATCAGGTCGGCCGGTGCCAGGCCGTCCAGGTCTTGGCCAGCCAGGGGCCCGTCCAGCACCCGGCCCGACATGGCGCCGCTGTCGTGGTCCAGGGTCATGTCCAGCACCCGGGTGCGGATCGAGGACGTGCGCCCCGTGGATCCGCCGGTGGCCGCGTTGGCCATGCGCGAGAAGTTGCGCACCGCCCGCCAGGCGGTGATCAGGCGCAGCAGCACCGGGAACAGCACCGGCAGCCCGGCCAGGGCCCAGGCGGCCCGCCCGGTCAGCACGAACACCAGGGCCAGCAGGACCACCAGGCCGATGAGCACCCATTTCAGCACCCGGACCAGGGTGCGCGGGTCGGCGGTGCTGGCCCAGCGCAGGATCAGCAGGGCCGACACCAGCAGGGCCACCCCCAGGATGAACCAGCTGAGCATCAGCCGCCCTTCAACTGGTGGGTCAGGCGCAGCACCTCGCCGCCGCGCCGGCCGGCCAGGGCCTCCAGGGCCTTGCGCCCGCCGGCGGCGTAGACGGCCACGGCGCTGAGCAGGTCGCGCAGCGCCGTGGGGCTGGCGGAATCGAAGCGGCAGCAGGCCCCGCCGCTGAGCCGCGCGATCTGCTGGAAGGCGAAGGCGGCGATGGCGTCCTCGCCCTCGTGGAAGATGAAGGCCGGCACGCCCAGCAGGCCCAGCTCGCCGGCCAGGGCGCCCAGGGCGTCCACGTCCTCCTCCATGCAGTCGCCGACGAACACCAGGGCGTTGACCTTGCCGGCCTTGGCCTCGTTCACGGCGTGGCGCAGCACCTTGGCGATCTGCGTCTTGCCGGCCAGGCAGAACACCGAGGTCATCAGCTTGACCACCCGCCGGGCGTCGGTCTGCCACGACGACACGCGGAACTCGCCGAACCCGCGATAGAACGCCACCTGCAGGGCCAGGCCGCCCAGGGCGGCCGTTTCCTGGAACATCTGGGCCTGGATGTGGGTCGCCCGGTCCCAGGTGGGCTGGCGGCTGGCCGTGGCGTCCATGGCGAAGATCAGGCGTCCGGGCCCGTCGCCGCGGGCCGGCGCCGGCGTGGCCGCCACCTTGGTCAGGAAGGCGGCGACGTCGCCATCGCTGGATGTCTGGGCGGGAACCTTCTTGTCGTCCTTGGCCATGGCCTCAGCGCGCTGTGTTCGGTTCCCCCTAATTTAGGTCAGGCCGACGGCCTCCACCAGGGCCCGCACTTCCTGGCGCGCCGCCACGTGGGACAGGGTCATGTCGCTGACCGCCCGCACCTCGCGCATGTCCAGCAGGGTCAGGCCCTTGTGGAACAGCTCGCGAAAGATCACCCGCTCGCCGAAGCCCGGCGCCGTGCGGAAGCCGATGCGCCGCGCCAGTTCGTCGATCAGGCGCCCCACGTCGCGCTTGTTGCGGGCGTCCGTGTGGCCCAGGCGGTTGCGCATGACCAGCCAGTCCATGGACCCGCCGTCGCGCTTGGCCCGGGCCATCTTCTGTTCCCACACCATCTGCGCGTAGTGGCTGGGCCCGGCGATGCGCATGGTGCCGGGATCCACCTTGGCCAGTACGTCCAGGTCCACGAAGCTGTCGTTCAGGGGGGTGATCAGCAGGTCGGCGTAGGAATGGCCAATGCGGCCCAGGCGGGTGTCGGACCCGGGCGTGTCGATGACGATGGCGTCGTGGTCGAAGCAGACGGACTCGATGGCCTCCTCCAGCCGGCCCATCTCCTCGACGGCCGCCGTCTCGCGGTCGTAGCTGGTGGATTGCGGTATGCCGAAATGGGTGGACAGCGGCAGGTCGCCGTCGAATTCCCGGGCGAACATGCGCCGGTTTTCCACATAGCGCGTCAGGCTGCCCTGGCGCAGGTCCAGGTCGATGGTGGCCACCCGTTTGCCGCTGCGCATCATGGCCACCACCAGGTGCATGGCCGTGGTCGACTTGCCGGTGCCGCCCTTTTCGTTGCCCAGGACGATCACCCGGGCCGTGCGGCCCATGGCGCGCGAGGTCCCGTCGGCCTCCGGCATGTCCAGGTCGTCCATCATCGTGCTGTCCATCGTCTCCCCGCACTTCCCCAGGTCGTCACACCGGAAACGGATCCCCATCCGTCCCCACCCCAGTCCGTCCGGGCGCCCGTGCCTAGGCGGCGCGGACCCAGACCGCCGTGTCGTGGAAAGCCGCACCGGCGGTGGGCGGGATCGGGTCGGCCCCGATCAGCAGGTTGATGCCCACCCCCTCGGCGAAGGCGTCGTTGGGCCAGATGCTTTCCACCACGACCACCCCTTGTTGCTGACCACCCCTTAACATCACGTCAAGGACCAGTGATCCGCGCCCGTTGCCGATCCGCGCCCGGTCCCCGTCCCGCAGCCCCAGGGCGGCACCATCCTGTTGATTCAGCAGCAGTTTCGGTTTCCCCTCCTTGGCCACCGAGGTGGGCGTCTCGGTGAAGCTGGAATTGAGGAACTGGTGGGCCGGGGCGGCGATCAGGCGGAACGGGTGATCGGCGTCGGCCGATTCGATGGCCGCGTAGTGATCCGGCAGGGCCGGCATGGCGTCCCCGGCCGCGCCCAGGGCGGCCCAGTCGGGGGCGAAATGGAAGCGCCCGTCCGGGTGGGCGAAGCCGTTCAGGTAGTGGGCGTCCTCGAACGGCGGGGCACAGTCGAGGCCGCCGGCCGCCAGCACCGCGTCGGCGCCGGGCCGGCCGGAGGCGGCCAGGGTGCGGTCGATGATCTCCCACGCCGACAGGCCGAAGCCCGGGTGCTCGGCCCCCAGGCGCGCCGCCAGGTCACGGATGACCGCGTGGTTGGACCGGGCCTCGCCCAGGGGCTCGATGACGGCGCGGGCCACCTGCAGGAAGGTGTGGCCGCCGGCCTGGTAGATGTCGTCATGCTCCAGGAAGGTGGTGGCCGGCAGCACCACGTCGGCCCATTGGGCCGTGTCGGTCATGAACTGCTCGTGCACGCAGACGAACAGGTCGTCGCGGGCGAAGCCCCGGTGCACCAGGCCCAGTTCCGGCGCCACCACCCGGGGGTTGGTGTTCTGGATCAGCATGGCCGTCACCGGCGGGCCGCCGCACAGGGCCGCCGCGTCGCCGGTGAGCACCCGGCCGATCTGCGACATGTCCAGCTCGCGCACCGCCGGGTCCAGGCGGTCCAGGCCCTCGATCAGGGTGGTGTCCAGGCCGTAGAGTCCGCTGTTGGAGAACAGCGCCCCGCCGCCCTTGTGTTGCCAGGCCCCGGTGACCGCCGGCAAACAGGCCGCCGCGTGCATGTTGACGGCCCCGTTGCGCGAGCGGGAGAAGCCATAGCCCAGGCGCAGGAAGGCGTTCTTCGTGGCCCCGTAGGCGCGGGCGAAGGCGGTGATCTGGTCCTCGGACAGGCCGGTGATGGCCGCCGCCCAGGCCGGCGTGCGGGTCGCCAGGTGGGCTTCCAGGGCCTCGGGCACGTCGGTGTATTTGGCCAGGTAGTCCCGGTCGGCGAAACCCTCGGCGAACAGCACGTGCATGACGGCGCAGGCCAGGGCGCCGTCGGTGCCCGGGCGCAGGGCCAGGTGTTCGTCGGCGGTGCCCGCCGTGGCCGTGCGGTAGGGGTCGATGGCGATGATGCGCGCCCCCCGGGCCTTGCGGGCCTTCACCGCGTGGGTCATGGCCTGGACCTGGGTGGAGGCCGCGTTGCAGCCCCAGAACACGATCAAATCCGACTCCGCCATCTCGCGCGGGTCGATGCCCCGGTAGGCGCCGGTGCCGGCCACGTAGGCGTGCTTGGCCGCGTAGACGCAGATGGTCGGCTTCATGCGCGAATAGCCCAGGGCGTGGCGCAGGCGGTTGATGCCGTCGCGCTGCACCAGGCCCATGGTGCCGGCGTAGTAGTAGGGCCACACGGCCTGGGGCCCGTGGCGCTCGGCGGCCCGTTTGAAGGCGTCGGCCACCCGGTCCAGGGCCTCGTCCCACGACACGGGCTCGAATCTCCCCTCCCCCTTGGCGCCGGTGCGGACCAGGGGTTGGGTCAGGCGGTCCGGATGGTGCACCCGTTCGGCATAGCGGCCCACCTTGGCGCAGACCACGCCGTCGGTGTAGGGATGCCCGGCCCGGCCGCGCACCCGGCCGATGGTGCGGGCGTCCAGGCGCTCCACGTCCAGGGCGCAGGTGCTGGGGCAGTCGTGGGGGCAGACGGAGGGAACGGTGGTGGGTGTCATGGGGGCATGCCGTGAGGATTGACGGGTCGGCAAGGACCTTAGCCCCCGGCGCGGGGCCCGGCAACGGGCGACGGGGCCGCCACCCCCGGGGGTTGTGGACAGGCCGGAACGGGGTGCCTATGCTGGCCAGAACCACGATCGGTCGTGCCATGAAGATCCTTCCTGCCGCATGCCTTGTTGTCCTGGTCCTGGCGTTGGCGGGCTGCCAGACCGCGGGCGTGGGTCCCGACCAGGCCACCACCTTCTTCAACGAGGTCGCCTACAGGTCCTCGCCCGGGGGCCATCCGGTCAGCCTGGCGGCCCGCACCACCGAAGCCTATCGCCAGGCCAAACTGCGGCGGTGGGAAAGCGACCTGGTGCTGCACCTGGGCGGCGCCGCGGTGCCCGACCTGCGGGCCCACGGCCGCCGGGTGATGGGGGACCTGGCCGCCCTGGCCGGCCTGGGCCTGACGGAAACGGACGACGCCGAAGCGGCCAACTTCGTGATCCTGTTCGAGGACCGGCAGCAGTTCCTGGCCGGCGTCGCCGAGCGGGCGTCGTGCTATGCCCACATCCGGGCGCGCGGCGGCGTCCTCCACCATGTGGAAATCCACGTGGGTCTGCGGAACGAGGGGCTGCTGAAGCACTGCCTGAGCCACGAGATCCTGCATGGTTTCGGCCTGGTGCACACCAATGCCCTGCCCTCGGCCGTCAACTACGCCTATTGGGTGGACCTGCCCACCCGGTGGGACCGGCTGGCCGTGCGCACCCTTTACGACCGGCGCCTGACCGTGGACATGGATCGGATCGAGGGCCTGGCCATCGCCCATGACATCCTGACCGAAACCATGGACGACGACTGACGATGTGACAGCGGAGGGGGAGACCGTGAAGCACCTGAAAACCGTGCCGGTCATGGGCCTGCTGGCCGTCCTTCTGGGGGCCTGCCAGACGGTCAGCCCGGTGGGCAGCAACGTCGCCATCACCTATGGGGAAAGCAAGGTGACGTTCACCGACCCCCTGGGCCGGTTGACCCTGCACAGCGCCCAGAAGACCCTGGCCAGCAGCGGTTCCGCCAACGCCTACCAGTTGCTGTTTACCGGCGACGGGCCCGGCTTTGGGCGGGCCGAGGTCGTCTATGTGGAACTGGCGCCCAACTACTACCACCGGTTCGAGGCCAACGCCGGCCGCCTGCTGGACCACCTGTCCTTTGGCGACGAGACGCCGAAGGCCCAGGGCCCGGTCCGGCACACCGAGACCCCGCTGGGATCGGTCAGCATCCAGCGCTTCACCGTGCTCAAGGCCGACTGCATCGCCTTCGAGATGGACGTGGACAAGGCCCTGGCCGGCCGCCCCGGCCAGGGCGGCCTGGGCAAGGTGCGGGGCACCTACTGCCTGGGCGGCGGCCGGACACTTTCAGATGGCGACGTGACCGACGTGGTCAACGCCGTGGGCCTACGCGGCCACTACGAACCGGCCCAGGCCGGGTCGCCGGCGGGGACGTCGTCCCTTGCCCTGGCCGGAACCTGGGAAAACGTGACCGACGATCTGAAAGGCGACTTCATTGCCGAAAACCCCCAGGGCCGGAACGGCCGCCTGTGGGTGCGGCTGCCCAAGCGCCAGGCCTGCAGCGGGACATGGGCCCTGGAAACCATGAACACGGAAGGCGAGCCCGGCGCGTCGGGCACCTGGTCGCTGACCTGCAGCGACGGCCGGTCCGCCAACGGGACCTACCGGATCATCGACCAGCAGGGCCAGGGCACGGGTTCCGACGGCGACGGCAACCGGCTGCAGTTCCGGTTCCGGCCCAAATGATCGGCCCGTCCGGCCGTACCGCGCCGATTCGCCCAGGAACATTCGGACCCGCGGCACCGGCGCGCCTGCAATTATTGTTCGATACCCGACCGAATCCGATGCGATTCCATCGCTTTGGCGTCGGCGAGGGCGTTGAAATAAATAGGTATTGCCACTTGCGAATCCATTGCATAACTTTGAATTCAGGTGAGTTCCGATTTGACCGTAGGGGAGGAGCGGTCATGGCCCCACCCGCGCCGCGCGGCGGCCGGGACAGAGCGTGGATTGAGAGAGTCAATGGCGACCGCGACCTTGGACAAGCCCCGCAGGACCAGTTTCCGCTCCGCCTTCGTCTTCTGGATGGTGGTCTCTTTCTTCGGCTGGGCGATGATCGCCGGCGCCGTGACCCTGCTGACCCCGCAACAGACCCAGCAATTCGCCCAGGATCAGGACACCCTGCCGCTCATGGCCCCCGCCTCCGGCGCCGTCGACTGATCCGCCTTTCCGTTTCCACTCCATGACCCCCGACATCGACTGCCTGGTGATCGGCGCCGGCGTGGTCGGCCTGGCCGTGGCCCGCCGTTTGGCCCTGGCCGGGCGCGAGGTGGTGGTGCTGGAAGCGCAGGGCGCCATCGGCACCGGCATCAGCGCCCTCAACAGCGAGGTCATCCACGCCGGCATCTACTATCCCCCGGGCAGCCTGAAGGCCCGCCTGTGCGTCGCCGGCCGCCAGGCGCTGTACGCCTATTGCGCCGACCACGGCGTGCCCCACCGGCGCTGCGGCAAGCTGATCGTCGCCACCTCGGAAGGCCAGTTGGCGGCCCTGGATGACCTGGCCACCAAGGCCCGGGCCAACGGGGTGGACGACCTGGAAGCCCTGTCCGGCGCCCGGGCCCGGGCCCGGGAACCGGCCCTTCGGGCCCACGCCGCCCTGCTGTCGCCATCCACCGGCATCGTCGACAGCCACGCCCTGATGCTGGCCTACCAGGGCGACGCCGAGGCCCACGGCGCCATGGTGGCCCTGGGCAGCCCGGTGCTGGACGGCCAGGTGCTGGACGGCGGCTTCCGCCTGAACGTGGGCGGCGACAGCCCGGCCACCGTCACCTGCCGCACCCTGGTCAACAGCGCCGGCCTGGGGGCCCAGGCCGTGGCCGGGGCCCTGGCCGGCCTGGACCCGGCCCGCGTGCCACCGCGACACCTGGCCAAGGGCCACTACTTCGCCCTGACCGGCCGGGCGCCGTTCCGCCACCTGATCTATCCTGTGCCCGAGGCCGCCGGCCTGGGCGTGCATTTGACCCTGGACCTGGCCGGCCAGGCCCGCTTCGGCCCCGACGTGAAGTGGGTGACGGCCGAGGACTACGCCCCCGACCCGGACCGGGCCGAAGGCTTCTACACGGCCATCCGCACCTACTGGCCGGCCCTGCCCGACGGCGCCCTGCACCCGGACTACACGGGCATCCGGCCGAAGATCCAGGCCCCCGGCGAGCCGGCGGCCGACTTCCTGATCCAGGGCCCGGCCGACCACGGGGTGCCGGGGCTGGTCAACCTGTTCGGCATCGAAAGCCCGGGCCTGACGGCCTCGCTGGCCATCGCCCAGGAAGTGGCGGCGGCGCTCTGACTTCACCCTTTGTCAACCCGGACGGCCTATGGTGACACCATGATGGCGCGCCCGTTCCGTCTTGGCGTCCTGTGCCTGGCCCTGGCCGGATGGGTTTCGGTCGTCCACGCCCAGGCTCCGGGCCAGACCCGGGCCAACCTGCGCCCGGTGGAGGACGCCCCGGCGGGCCCCGCCGGCCCTGCCGAGCCGCTGCTGGACACCCGCGAGGCCATGCGCGGCCTGATCGAGCGCATCAGCCGCTACGCCAAGGGCCTGAAGCCGGACTTCATCGTCGCCGTGCAGGGCGGGCGCGAGATCCTGACCAAATCCGACGAGGAGGCGGCCGACAACCCGCCGCCGGCCAAGGCCTACCTGAAGTCCATCGATGCCATCCTGCTGGACGGCCTGCGCTTTGGCCCCCGCGAGCTGGACGAGGAACCGCCCGAGGCCCGCACGGAAGCCCTGATGAAGGCCGCCGCCATCGCCAAGAACGCCGGCCTGACGGTGCTGACCCTGGATTACGCCAAGGAAACCAAGCACATCCTGGAAGCGCTCCGGGCCAACTTCAAGGACGGCTTCGTGCCCTTCGTGGGCCAGGCCCAGCCGGCCAACCTGAGCCGCATTCCCCGGGTCCCCTACCGCCCCTTCCGCGAGGACGCCCACAGCGTCATCTCCATGAAGGACGTGAAGAACTACCTGTATCTGCGGGAAACCCAGGGGTTCGGGCGCGAGGACGAATTCGCCCTGAAGCTCCACGCCACCAATTTCGACCTGGTGATCGTCGACGTGTTCCACGGCCGCAAGCCCCTGAGCAAGCGGGCCGTGGACACCCTGCGCTACAAGCAGACCGGATCGCGGCGCCTGGTGCTGGCCTATGTGGATATCGGCTCGGCGGCCAGCTACCACTACTATTGGCAGGACGGCTGGCGGGAAGGCGCGCCGGCCTGGATCGGCGCCCCCCACCCCCGCGACCCCGACCGCTACTATGTGGAATTCTGGCGTCCGGAATGGCAGGCCATCCTGTTCGGCACGCCCACGTCCTACATCTACGGCACCTTCGCCCAGGGCTACGATGGCGTGCTGCTGGGCGGCCTGGACAGCCTGCGCTTCGCCGAGGGCGGCATGGAGGCCGTGTCCACCCGCCGCTGAGCGGCTGCTGAAACGGTGAACCAAGCTGCGCCAACCCTTCGAGACGGCCCTGCGGGCCTCCTCAGGGTGAGGTTTTTCAATATGTTACGCCCTCATGCTGAGGAGCGCCGAAGGCGCGTCTCGAAGCATTGTCTCTTCATGCGAGGCGCTTTTCAGCAGTCTGCCTAAGCCATTTCCTCCGCCCCCCTACCAGCGCCGGTTGCGCACGTCCAGGCGGGTCTTCTGGTTGCCGTCGGCGTCGAAGTTGGCCGGGTCCAGCCAGGCCTCGAAGCGGGGCTTCAGGGCCAGCCAGTCCCGGTCCAGGATGGCGTACCAGGCGGTGTCGCGGTTGCGGCCCTTGTACACCACCGCCTGACGGAACAGCCCGTCGTAGGTGAAGCCCAGGCGCTGGGCGGCATGGCGCGAGCGGATGTTCAGGGCGTCGCACTTCCATTCATAGCGGCGGTAGCCCAGGTCGTCGAACGCCCGGCCCATCATCAGCACCATGGCCTCGGTGGCCGCCGGCGTGCGCTGCAGGCGCGGCGCCAGCACGATGTTGCCCACCTCGATCACCCCGTGCTCGGGCTGGATGCGCAGGTAGGCGGCCACCCCGGCGGCCCGGCCGTCGCCGTCCAGGATGGCGTGGAACAGGGGGTCCTCGCCCTGGGCCGCGGCCTCCAGCCAGGCCCGCATCTCGGCCTCGGCGGCGAAGGGGCCCTGGGTCATGTAGGTCCACAGGCCCGGATCGCCCGGTTCGGTGACGGCGGCGAACAGGTCGGCGCCGTGGCGGTCCGGGTCCAGGGGCTCGATGCGGCAATGGCGCCCGTCCAGGGGCGCGCGGGGCGGCCGGGCGGCGCCGGACCAGTGCGGCAATGGGTCGCCGATGGGCTGGCCTAGGTCGTTGAGGCGGGGGGCGAAGGGGGGCGGCGTGGGAGTCATGGAAGACGGGGACATGGGGGGAGAAATCCTTTTGTTTCCCGGTCCGCGCCGGAGTCGGCGGCAACCGGAAGTCCCACGCATTTTAAGCTTTTTGCCCGCAATTCCCTGACAAATTATTGTTTAGGGGGGTATGGTCGCGCTTGGTATCCTTAAGCTAATTCGTTTCGCTACCGTACCGGAGACCCCATGGCGGCCGCATACCATCACGGACACGACGCGACCCCCCACCCCCGTATCGGGCGGTTCCGCGCGCACCGTGACGACTTCGACCCCGACGAGATCGAGCTGGACGTGGACCTGGACGCCATCAACCACGGCGGCTGGGCGCCCGAATGGCTGCGCGACCGCTTCCGCCGGCCCGGCTGGAAGGGCGCCGGCATCCTGGTGCTGCTGGTGGCCGTCAGCCTGGGGGCCCTGGGCCTGTTCGTGCAGACCAACGAGTCCGGAGACGGCGAAGGCTGGTCCCTGTCGGGCACGGGCCTGCTGTGGGACGGTTTCCTGCGCAACCGCGGCCGCGAGGGGCCGCCCATCGGCGGCATCACCCTGGGCCTGTCGCCGTCGGCCGTGCGCGGCACCCACCCCAACTTGGCCATGGCCGAGGACGAGCTGGGCGATACCGTGGGCGCCTTCCACTTCGAAGGGGCGCTCTACAACGTGTGGTTCGCCGACCTGCCCACGGGCGACAAGGCCTATCGCATCCAGTACAGCCAGGATTTCTTCAGCCTGTCGGAAGCCGACCTGCTGAGCCGCATGCGCGAACGCTATGGCCCGCCGGTGGTCAGCGAATGCCGCTCGGCCGGCCCGGCCACCCGCCGGGGCTGCCACCTGCGCTGGTGGGTGGGCGACAACCAGGCCCTGGACGCCGTGACCCGCACCCGCGCCACCGCCGACGGCGGCGTGAAGACCACCCTGACCATGACCCTGATCGATACCGATCTGGATGCCAAACGGGTGCATCTTCTACCAGCCGCGGGGCCAGAAGACTAACCCCCCGATCCAGCAGCGGATCAAGCGGCGCCAGCCCTTCGAGGCGGCCCTGCTGCGCGTTTTCGACTAGATGAACTTGTTTGGCTAGATGTACTGGCCGCTGTCCACCTGCAGCACCTGGCCGGTGATGGCCCGGGCGTCGTCGGACAGCAGGAACAGGCAGGCGGCGGCGATGTCCTCGGGCGTCGCCAGGTCGGGCAGCACGGCCTCGGCCCGGGCCTTGTCCAGGATCTCGGCCGGCAGGGCGCGCGCCATGTCGGTCATCACCATGCCCGGGGCGATGGCGTTGACGGTGACCCGCTTGCGGCCCAGCTCCCGCGCCGCGGTCTTGGTCAGGCCGATCAGCCCGGCCTTGGCGGCGGCATAGTTGGCCTGGCCGAACTTGCCCCGAATGCCGTTGATGGACGTGATGTTGACGATGCGCCCGCCCCCGGCGGCGGCCATGCCCGGCATCACCGCCTGGATCATGTTGAAGGCGCCGGTCAGGTTCACGTCGATCACCGCCTGCCATTCGCCGGCCGACATCTTGGCCAGGGACCGGTCGCGGGTGATGCCAGCGTTGTTGACCAGCAGCACCGGCGCCGGGTCCAGGCCGGCCACGGCCCGGGCGGTGGCGGCGGCGTCGGACACATCCACCCGGTGCGCCACCAGGGCGCCGGGACCGGTGGCCGACAGGTCGGCGGGAACGGTGTCGGCCCAGTCGAACAGGTGCACGGTGGCGCCGCGGGCCGCCAGGGCGTCGGCGATGGCCCGCCCCAGGCCCTGGAACCCGCCGGTGACCACGGCCGAAAGCCCGGCGAAAGCCGCCCGCGGTTCCGCCAGGGGCGCCGGCCCGCTGGTCCCCGTGTTGCCCGTCTCCGACATATTCGATCCTCCGCACCCTTGACCCGGCACTAAATACGCATTAAAGTACCGAAATATTGAATTAAGCCTATCCGTCCCCCCGGCCCCTGTCAAGGCGCGGGGCGACCGCAACAGGGGAGGCCCGCATGAGCGAGACCAGCGGCTACACGGTCCGCGCCCTCAAGGCCGAGGATTTCGACGCGGTGGTCGACATCGACGCCCGGATCCTGGGGCGCAACCGCCGGGAATTCTATGACAAGCGCCTGCGCACGGCCCTGGCCTTTCCCGACGGATTCATCGTCGTGGCCGCCGAGCGCGACGGCGCCCTGGCCGGGTTCGCCATCGCCCGCCTGCAGTCGGGCGAATACGGCGACGCCGGCCATACGGCGGTGCTGGACATCTTTGGCGTCCATCCCGACCACCAGCACGGCGGCCTGGGCCGCGTGCTGATGACCGCGGTGGAGGACCGCATGCGCAAGCGCGGGGTGGCCGAGGTCCGCACCCAGGTGGACTGGGACGAGCGGCCCATGCTGAACTTCTTCGCCGCCCTGGGCTTCGAGCCCGCCCCCCGGATCATCCTGGAGCGCCCCGCCTCGGACCGCCCGCAGTAACGCATCGCCCCTGAAGGCGCCCACGGAAGGCGCCCATGGAAGGCGCCCAGGGAAGGCACCACAGGTGCAGGAGGAAACCATGCCCGATCCCGACATCGACATCGCCCCGCGGCGCTTCGACGCCGACATCCCCGACTACAGCGACCCCAGCGGCGACGACTTCGTGGCCCTGGCCCGCGACAAGGTGACCGTTCGTTCCATGCAGCAGGCCGATCTGGCCGCCATGGTCCGCATCGACCGCAAGCACACCGGCCAGGACCGGCACGCCTATTACCAGCGCAAGCTGGCCGAGGTGATGAACGAGACCGGCATCCGCGTGTCGCTGGTGGCGGAAACCGACGGCCTGCCCGTGGGCTTCATCATGGCCCGGGTGGACTTCGGCGAATTCGGCCGCGCGGAATCGGCCGCCGTGATCGATACCATCGGCGTGGACCCGGGCTTCTCCCACGCCGGCGTGGCGGCGGCGCTGATGTCCCAGCTGATGGGTAACCTGTCGATCCTGCGGGTCGATACGGTGCGCACCACGGTATCCTGGAACGATTTCCCGCTGCTGCGGTTCATGGACCACAACGGCTTCCGCCCGGCCCACCGCCTGCTGCTGAAAAAGGCCATCACCTGAGGGCCGGCCCCTTCCCGTTTCACGTCAAGCCTCCCTGTTGACGCGCCTGCGGGCCCGGAGATCCCTCCGGGCCCCCTTTTTTTTGGTCCGTTACAAGGGTCTACCGGCCATGATACGCTGGCGCCAGTCCCAACGGCGATCGGCGCGGAAGGCCAGGCCATGCACGACGAAACGCTTCACCAGCAACGCCTGCTGCGGGAAATCGAGCATGCCACGCGGCTGGTCAACCGCGAGGTCATCAACCCGCTGATCCAGGAATTGACGTCCGACGACCTGCTGCCGCTGATGGCCGTGGTGGCCAAGGCCCGGGGCAAGTACCTGGCCGCCATGTTCCGCATGACCGCCGAATCCCGCGACCACGTGCTGACCGCCGAGCAGGTGAAGGAACTGCGCGACCTGCGCGAGACCTACGAGGAAATCCTGGCCGGCGCCCGGGCCCTGGAAACGGCCATCGCGCGGGGCTACCTGGACGTCAAGTGGAAGGCCATGGGCGGCGACGACTGAGGCCGCCGCCCGGCGATCGGGTCAGGCATAGCCGGCCAGGTTGCGCCGCACCCGGTCCAGGATCGGGCCGTCCACCGTGCTGGCGTCGAAGGGCTGGCCGGTCACCGTTTCGAACAGCTTGATGTAGCGGCCGCTGAATTCCACCAGGGTGTCGGCGGGAATGGTCGGCACCGGGTCCTTGTAGGGGTCGCAGCGGGCGGCGATCCACTGGCGCAGGAATTCCTTGTCCAGCCCTTCCGGGTTCTCGCCGGCCGCCTGGCGCTCGGCGTAGGTGTCGGCCAGCCAGTAGCGGCTGCTGTCGGGGGTCAGGATCTCGTCGGCCAGGGTGATGCGGCCGTTCTCGTCCACGCCGAACTCGAACTTGGTGTCGACCAGGATCAGCCCGCGCTCGGCGGCCTTCTCGCGGCCCCGGGCGAACACGGCCAGGGACTTTTCGGCCAGTTCGTCCCACTGGGCCTGGGTCAGGCGGCCCGAAGACACGATCTCGGCCGGGGTGATGGGCGCGTCGTGCTCGCCCACGTCGGCCTTGGTGGTGGGCGTCAGGATGGTTTCCGGCAGCTTCTGGTTCTTGCCCAGGCCATCGGGGAAGGTGATGCCGTACATCACCCGCTCGCCGCGCTGGTACATGGGCCAGATGGAGGTGTTGGTGGAGCCGGTCATGTAGTCGCGCACCACCATTTCCACCGGCAGCATGTCCAGGCGCTTGCACACCAGCACGTTGGGATCGGGATAGTCGATCACGTGGTTGGGGCACACGTCGGCCGTTTCCTCGAACCAGTAGCGCGCCGTCTGGGTCAGCACCTGGCCCTTGAAGGGCACGGCGGACAGCACGTGGTCGAAGGCGCTCTGGCGGTCGGTGGAGATGATGATGCGTCGCCCGTCGGGCAGGTCGTAGTTGTCGCGCACCTTGCCCCGGTAGTGGTTGGGCAGTTCGGGCAGGGTGGCGTCGTCCAGCACGTTGTCCAGTTGGGCGCGGATCACATCGGGGTCGATCATGGTCGGTTCCAGAACCAGGTAGCGGGGACTCCCCGGCCGGGCCGGGAAGCGCGAAAAAAGGAGGCTGGTACCGCCCCCGACCCCCTTCTGTCAAGGGCCGCTTGGATGGTGGCGGACATACCCCCATGCACAGGTGGTGATGGGGCTTGATCCCTGCCACCCCTGCCGCCACATTCAGGGTTCCGCGCGCCCCCGTGGCACCCCCTCCGGAGCCCCGACGTGACCGCCACCCCCGCCCCCGGCGCGCCCCAGCAAGGCGCGACCCCACCCGCCACGCCGGGCAACCTGAACCGCCAGGTGTGGCGCCTGGCCGGGCCCATCATGCTGTCGAACATTTCGGTGCCGCTGCTGGGCCTGGTGGACACGGCCGTGGTGGGGCACCTGCCCGATCCCCGGTTCCTGGGCGCCGTGGCCGTGGGCGCCATGGTGTTCACCACGCTGTACTGGGCCTTCGGCTTCTTCCGCATGGGCACCGGCGGCCTGACGGCCCAGGCCCGGGGCGCCGGCGACATGACCGAATCCCGCGCCATCCTGGGCCGGGGCATGGCCATGGCGGTGGTCGGCGGCCTGGGGCTGATCCTGCTGCAGGTGCCCCTGGGCCACCTGGCCCTGGCCCTGGTGGGCCCCAGCGAGACCGTGGCCCCCCTGTCCCAGAGCTATGTGTCGATCCGCATCTGGAGCGCCCCGGCGGCGCTGATGAACTACGTGCTGCTGGGCTGGCTGCTGGGCATGCAGGCGCCCGGCAAGGCGCTGGTCATGGAAGCCGGCATGAACGGCATCAACATCGTGCTGGACCTGCTGTTCGTGCTGCACTTCGGCTGGGGGGTGGAAGGCGTGGCCGCGGCCACCCTGATTGCCGAGGTGTCGGCCGTGTTCCTGGGCCTGGCGATGCTGCGCGGCACCCTGCGCCGCCACCCGGGCGCGTGGAGCCGGGCCCGCATCCTGGACCGCGCCAGCCTGGCGCGCCTGGTGCGCCTGAACCGCGACATCTTCCTGCGCTCCATGCTGCTGCACAGCGCCTTCCTGCTGTTCACCGCCATCGGCGCGCGCATGGGCGACACGGTGCTGGCGGCCAACGCCGTGCTGCTGAACTTCCAGTACCTGATGACCTATGCCCTGGACGGCTTTTCCGACGCCGCCCAGGCCCTGGTGGGCAGCGCCGTGGGGGCCCGCGACCGGCCCCTGTTCCGGGCCACGGTGGCGGCCACGGCCCGCTGGGCCCTGCTGTTCGCCTGCGGCTTCAGCCTGGCCTATGCCGTGGCCGGCGACAGGTTGATCGACCTGGTGACCGACATCCAGGAGGTGCGCGACCTGGCCCGGGCCTACCTGCCCTGGGCCATGGCCCTGCCCCTGGTGGCGGTGTGGAGCTTCCTGCTGGACGGCATCTTCCTGGGCGCCACGCGGGCGGCGGAAATGCGCAACGGCATGGTGGCTGCGGCCCTGACCTTCGCCGGCACGGCCTTCGGCCTGGTGCCGCTGATCGGCAACCACGGCCTGTGGGCGGCGATGATCCTGTTCATGCTGGCCCGGGCCCTGGCCCTGTGGGCCTACTACCCGCGCCTGTCCCGGGGCGTCGCCGCCTGAACAGGCCGGCCGGCCGCCCCCCCGGCGGCACCTCCGCCCCCCGTCATGAAAAAGGCTGTTTCACGCCAAAGGTTTAGACGATACACTTCCGAAAACACGAACAAATACCGGTTCCACCAACGGGAAAGGGCGGCGTCCGGCGCGGGGAACGACCGGAAGCCGATAAGGGTGATCGATGGCCGGTTCTCAGGACGAGGGCTTCGAATCCTATCCGCTGGGCGAGGGCAT
This sequence comes from Rhodobacterales bacterium, assembly GCA_020446745.1. Classification (GTDB taxonomy): domain Bacteria; phylum Pseudomonadota; class Alphaproteobacteria; order Rhodospirillales; family JACKKN01; genus JAGREA01. Next base: position 24,640 of record JAGREA010000058.1, read on the forward strand.
TGTCCGCCTGCGATGGTTGATCATCATCGTCAGCCTGGCGATCACCGTGGCCACGGGCGTGGGCCTGCCGCGCCTGACCATGGAAACGGACAGCCGGGTGTACTTCGCCGCCGACAATCCGGACCGGCTGGCGCTGGAGGCCCTGGAAGAGACCTACACCAAGGACAACAACGTGATGATTGTCCTGGCCCCCAAGGACGGCAAGGTGTTCTCGCCGCGCGTCCTGGGCCTGGTGAAGATGCTGACGGAAGAGGCCTGGCAGGCGCCGTTTTCCCGGCGCGTCGACAGCCTGACCAACTTCCAGTATTCCCGCGCCGAAGGGGACGACCTGGTCATCGGTGACCTGATCGACGACCCCGAAGCCCTGACCGAGGACGACCTGGCCCGTCTGAAGGACGTGGCCATGACGCGCAAGGCCTTGTTCCGAAAGATCATTTCGGAAAAGGCCGACGTCACGGCGGTGAACATCACGGTGCTGAACCCGGGCGAAAGCCTGGACGAGATTCCCCAGGTGGCGGCCTTCGCCCGCGATCTGGTGGCCAAGACCAAGGCCGACTATCCGGACGTGGACTTCCACATCACCGGCGGGGTGATGATCGACCAGGCCTTCGCCGAGGCGGCGGAAACCGACACCAAGACCCTGATCCCGGCCATGCTGGTGCTGGTCATCGGCATCGTCATGGTGTCGCTCCGGGCCTTCATGGGCACCCTGGTGACGGTGGTGGTCATCGCCATGTCGGTGGTCACCACCCTGGGACTGGCCGGCTGGTACGGGCTGGTGCTCAACTCGTCCACCGCCGCGTCGCCGGTGATCATCATGACCCTGGCCGTGGCCCACAGCGTGCACATCCTGGCCGCCATGGGCCACTTCATGGCCGGCGGGGCGGACCGGCGGTCGGCCCTGATCGAAGCCGTGCGGGTGGACATGTCGCCCATCGCCATCACCAGCCTGACCACGGCCATCGGCTTCCTGACCCTGAACTTCAGCGTCTCGCCGCCGCTGCAGGAACTGGGCAACCTGGTGGCCATCGGGGTGGTCGTGGCGTTCCTCTATTCGGTCATCTTCTTCCCCGCCGTGGTGTCCATGCTGCCCATCAAGGCGCCCAAGCCCGGCGGCATGATGGACCGCTTCATGCCGCGGCTGGCCGAATTCGTCATCGCCCGGCGCAAGGCCCTGCTGGTGGTCACCGGCCTGATCCTGGTGGTCCTGGGCGTCGGGGTGACGCGGATCCAGCTGGACGACGATTTCGTGCGGTACTTCGACCACCGCTACCAGTTCCGGGTCGATGCCGACTTCACCGAAGAGCGCCTGACCGGCCTGCAGATGCTGGAACTGTCCCTGCCGTCGGGCGAGGAAAGCGGCATCACCAACCCCGACTACCTGGCCAAGCTGGATGCCTTCGCCGACTGGTTCCGCCAGCAGGACAACGTGGTCCACGTGTCGGTGCTCAGCGACACCCTGAAGCGCCTGAACGAGAACCTGAACGCCGACGACCCATCGTTCTACCGGGTGCCGGAAACCAGCGAAATGGCGGCCCAGTACCTGATGATCTATGAGATGTCGGTGCCCTTCGGGCTGGACCTGAACAGCGCCATGGACATCGGCAAGTCCCAGTCGCGCATGACGGTGACGGTATCCAACGTGAAGGCCTCGCAGGTGCTGGCCCTGGCCGCCAAGGGCGAGGACTGGATGCAGAAGAACTGGCCGGAAATGTGGGGCGGGGTGAAGACCACGGGCATGTCCATGGCCGTGTCGCGCATTTCCGACCGCAACATCCGGTCCATGCTGGGCGGCACCCTGGCCGGGCTGGTGCTGATCTCGCTGGTGCTGCTGATCGTGCTGCGCAGCGTGCCCATCGGCCTGATCAGCCTGGCCCCCAACCTGCTGCCGGCGGTGATCGCCTTCGGCATCTGGGGCTACCTGTTCGTCGAGGTCAACCTGGCCATTTCGGTGGTGGTCGCCATGACCCTGGGCATCGTGGTGGACGATACCGTCCACCTGCTCAGCAAGTACCTGCGGGCGCGGCGGGAAAAGGGCCTGAACCAGGCCGACGCCGTGCGCTATGCCATGGGGTCGGTGGGCATCGCCCTGATCGTCACCTCGGTGGCCCTGGTGGCGGGCTTCGGCCTGCTGGCCACGTCGGGCTTCGCCGTCAACGCCGACATGGGGCTGCTCAGCGCCATCACCATTGCCGTGGCCCTGCTGACCGACTTCCTGTTCCTTCCCCCTCTCCTGATCTATCTCGACCGGAGGAAATCATGACTCGTGCTGTGACCCTGGCCCTTCCCCTGACCGCCGTCGCGGCGGCCCTGCTGGCCGTCGCCACCGCCGCCTGGGCCGAAACGCCCGAGGAAGCGGGCCTGCGGATCGCCAAGGAAGCCGACGCCTACGACGCCGGGTTCGGCGATTCCGTGGCCGACGGCACCATGATCCTGCGCAACAAGGCCGGCAAGGAAAGCGTGCGCGAGTTCGAGGCCCGCACCCTGGAAATGGCCGACGACGGCGACAAGAGCATCAACCTGTTCAAGGAGCCCCGCGACGTGAAGGGCACCGCCGTGCTGACCTTCACCCACCGTTCGGGCGACGACGACCAGTGGCTGTACCTGCCGGCCCTGAAGCGGACCAAGCGCATCAGCTCGTCCAACAAGTCCGGCTCCTACATGGGCAGCGAGTTCTCCTACGAGGACCTGGGCAGCCCCGAGGTGGAGAAGTACACCTACAAATACCTGAAGGACGAACCCTGCCCCGGCGGCGACGGCCTGACCTGCTTTGTGATGGAACGCTATCCCACGGACAAGGGTTCGGGCTACACGCGCCAGATCGTGTGGCAGGAAAAGGAAACCTACCGGGCCTACAAGGTCGACTACTACGACCGCAAGGACGCCTTTCTGAAAACGTTAACGTTTGAGGACTACAAGAAATATCTGGATAAGCACTGGCGACCCGGGAAAATGTTGATGGTGAACCATCAAACGGGTAAAAGCACGGTCATGACCTGGGCCAACTACCAGTTCCAGTCCGGGTTGCGCGAGGCAGACTTCAATGCGAACCGGTTGAAGAGCCTGCGCTAGGGCGGCTTGACCGCAGCGAGGGGACATGGCGATCGTGGCGCAGAAACGCGCTGTCGCGGCGGAACGCGAGGGGCGGCGGGCCGGTCTGGCACCGGCGGCCAGATCCCTGTCGTGGGCCTTGCCCTGGTCCCTGCTGCTGGCCCTGGGCCTGCTGGCCACCGACGCCGTGGCCCAGGAAGGGGACGGCGATTCCATCACCGAACTGTCGGGCTGGGCCGCCCTTGAGGTGCGGGCCTTCCCCTCGGCGCCCCAGAACGCCGGGCAGGAGAACCAGCGGGTTCAGCCCTCGGTGGCCGTGCGGCCGGAAATCCGCCACGAATGGAACGGCGGCGACGACCGCCTGACCCTCATCCCCTTCGCCCGTTGGGACGCCACCGACGGCAAGCGCAGCCACGTGGACCTGCGCGAGGCCAACTGGCAGCACCTGGCCGACAACTGGGACCTGACCGTGGGCCTGGGCAAGGTGTTCTGGGGGGTCACCGAGTCCCGCCACCTGGTGGACATCATCAACCAGACGGACGAGGTGGAGGATCCCGACGGCGAGGACAAGCTCGGCCAGCCGATGATCAACCTGAACCTGCATCGGGACATCGGTTCGTTCGCCTTTTATGTCCTGCCGGGCTTCCGCGAGCGCATCTATCCGGGCCGGGCCGGGCGCCTGCGCTATGTGTTCCCCGTGGACACCGACGCCACCCGCTTCGAATCCGGGGCCAAGGACCGCCACGTCGATCTGGCGGCCCGCTGGGCCCACAGCATCGGCGACTGGGACATCGGCCTGTCCCACTTCCACGGCACCAGCCGCGAGCCGCGCCTGACGCCGGGCCTGGACAGCGGCGGCCGGCTGATCCTGATTCCCACCTACGACATCATCGACCAGACGGGCCTGACGGTGCAGATGACCACCGGCCCCTGGCTGTGGAAGTTCGAGGGCATGTCGCGCTGGGGCCACCAGACGGACCACCACTTCCTGGCCGCCGTGCCGGGCGTGGAATACACCCTTTACGACCTGTTCGAGTCCGGCAAGGACCTGGGCCTGCTGCTGGAATACCAGTATGACGGGCGCAACAACGCGGCCCCGCGCACGGCCGCCAACGACGATATCTTCGTCGGCACCCGCCTGGCCTTCAACAACACCGACAGCACGGAAATCCTGCTGGGCGCCTCGGTGGACCGCCACCACGGCGCCTTCGGCATCGGGCTGGAAGCGGAAACCCGCCTGACCGACGTGTGGACCATCGAGCTGGAAGCCCGCATGACGTCCAACGTCCCCCAGACCGACGTCCTGTTCGCCACCCGCAAGGACGATTTCGTGCAGCTTCGGCTGTTCCGGTACTTCTGAATATAATCGTATGAAAACAAGCACTTGGGCGTGCATTCCAGGCGATGGATCACCCATCTGCCTATGGATTGCCGTGCGGGAATGCTGTAGAATAACCTTAACGCAATGATAACGGGTAACACCCGGGCGGGGGCGCTGGACAGCGCATCGAACTTGAGGGAAACCGTGGCCCGAGAACCGTCTCGCCGGGTCAGGTGATAGACGGGAGTGGTCACATGACCGCAGCGTGTTTGCGAGAGCACGCCGTACAGGTGCGAAATTGGATGTTCGCGGCGGCCCTGGCCATGGCGCTGGGTGCTCCTGTTTGTGCGTTTGCCAGCCCCATCGACTATGCGGACAAGCCGGCCGAGGCGCCCGAGACGACGGTGCGGGACCAGACCCCCCTGTACACCCCGTCGGGCCTGTCGGTGCTGCGCGACCGCATCGACCGGACCACGGCCGATACGCCGGACTACGGCATTCCCAACATCGACCAGGCCTACACGCCCCGCCAGGTACCCGCTTCGGTGGGCGTGGGCCGGGCGCCGGACGGCGGCATCCAGAGCTTCACGCCGGCCGGGATCAACGTGTCGCCCACGGCGCCGACCCTGCCCACGGCATCCAACCGCGGCGCCACCGCCAACAGCGCCCTGGAACGGGTCCTGCGCACCTATGTGAACACGGCGCCCGGCGGGGCCTCCACCACCAACATCGGCGGCGTGAACATCGCCGACGGCCAGAACCAGACCCGCAACCGCCGGGCCTCGGAAGACAGCCAGTCACCCCTGGCCAAGCTGGCCGACGAGATCCTGGCCGACGTGGTGGAAAGCGTGCTCACCTCCCAGGTGGACGAGAACGGCAAGATCACCTTCTCGGTCCTGGGCCTGGGCCAGTTCGAGGTGAACCGCAGCGACGACGGTCAGGTCTCCATGATGGAGCGGGGCACCGGGGCCAGCGTCACCTACACCGACGGCGGCTACGCCGGCCATGGGCACCAGGGCGCCGCGGGCGGCGGCGATGGGACCTACCGCCCCACCGGCGGCAGCCTGGGATTCTCGCTGGACTATTTCCTCAGCAGCATTTTTGCCCACATGGTGGGATCGCCCGTGTTCTGGGTGCTGCTGGTCCTGGCGGTGATGCTGTCGGCCGTCCTGGTGGTGCGCCGGGTCAGTCACTGACCCGACGCAGCAGGAGCTCCGCCACCACGCGGTGGCCCTTGGCGGTCAGGTGTCCCTCGTTGGGATAGAACCAGTCCGCCGCTTCCGACGCCCCCACCGCAGCGCGCTTTCGCGACAGTTCGGCGGCCAGATCGATCACCGGTACACCGGCGGCGTCCAGGCCCGAGAGGATGTCCTGGCGGATCACGTCCTGGTAGCGGGCCGAGGCCCCGTCGGAATCCACCAGCATGGAGCGCCCGGGCATCAGCGCCACGTCCAGGCGGATGCCCTTGGCCGCCAGGCCGTCGCGCAGGCGCAGCACCAGGGCCTGGTAAAGGGCCAGGGACGGCCCCGCGTGAGCCCGGAACCGGGCCGCCAGGTCGTCGGGCCAGCGCGGCGGCAGCAGCCCCGACCAGCGGGCGATCTCGGTGCCGGCCATCCAGTCCAGCACCGGCCCCCTGGAAACCGGCACGATGCCGTCCAGAATCAGGTCGCCCAGGGTGCGGGCCCGTTCGGCCGTCGGCTTGGCGGCGCGGGGCACCGGCACGTTTTCCAGCACCAGCGCGCCATCCCGCAGGCGGAACAGGGGCTTGGCGTTGTGCACCTGGACCGGAAAGGGATTCATGTTGTCGATCAGGTCGTTGGCCAGATAGGTGACCAGCAGCACCCGGTCCGCCTGCAGCAGGTCCAGCCCCCGCTCCGCCAGCAGCAGTTCCTGGTCGGTGCTGTAGCCGGGCACGCCCATGTTGTCGAAGGCCCGGGCGCCGCCGGCCAACTCGTTCAATTGGGCGGTGAAGGTCTGGTCGTCGGTCACCCCCAGGCCGAAGGTGAAGCTGTCGCCGTAGATGGCCGTCACCGGGATCCGCGCCCCGGCGCCGCCGAACAGGGGCGCGCCGCGGAAGCCGAAGGTGTTGACCGCGTAATCGGTGTCGAAATCATAGTGGCGGTGGCGGCCGGTCCAGTCGCGGGTCAAGGCCCACCCCAGGTTGGGGTCATAGCGGAACAGGCCCTTGTCCATGCGGTCGCTGCCCTCGATGTGGCCGCGCAGGGCCCCCAGGCCGATTTCCACCAGCACCAGGCCGGCCAGGGAGGCCAGCGTCACGGTGAGCAGACCGAACAGGAACGACCGGACCCGCCCGGCCGGGGCCGTCGGGGGCTGGGTCCGCTGCGTGCCGTCGTCGTCCGGTGTCATGGGGTTCTCCGCCGATCGGGCCCATGGTAGCGGACGAATCCGCCCATGGAAAAGGGCGGCCCAATCAGGGGCCGCCCTTTCGAGGCAATGAGATCAGATCAGAGGATCAGGCGGCCTTGCGGCGGCGCCGCGCCAGGCCCATGCCCAGCAGGCCCAGGCCGAGGACCGACAGGGTGGCCGGTTCGGGAACCTGCTGGCCGCCACCGGGGACGAAGCCGTGGATGGTGTCGTTGCCGCAGGTGGCGTTGCCCCACAGCAGCTCGAAGCCCTGGTCGAACAGGTTGGCGACCGAGGTGCCGCTCAGGGTGACGTCGATGCGGTACTTGGGGTTGCTGCTGGAGGGGCTGCCGCTGTACAGGGTGACCTGGTTGACCGTGGTCGACACGCCGTCCACCAGATCGCCGTCGTAGATCAGGGTGTTGATCTCTTCACCGCTGCCGTTGTAGCCGCTGCCGCAGGTGTTGCTGGACGAGCTGTTGGCATAGACGGCGCAGTCCCGGTAGGAGCCGGAATGGCCATAGCCGCGGCTGCCGAAGATGTCGGCGCTGGTCTGCCAGGCGACGCTCTCGTACAGGCCGACGGAGTTGATGCCGTAGGAGTTCCAGTCACCCAGGGCGCCGGAGCCGTGGGGATTCAGGACGATGGCGTAGTCGTAGCCGTTGCCGAAGTTGATGGCGATGTCGGCCGACCGGTAGAAGTCGTCCTCGTTCTTGCTGAAGTTCGTGTACAGGTGCAGCGTGAAGGTGTTCGAGCCACGCTCCCAATCGATGCCGAAGGCCTCGAAATCCGAACCACCAACCCGCTGGTACCAGCTGCTGCTGGTGCTCTCGCTGGTGTTATTGGAATAGGTCTGCAGGGTGTAGTCGTCGATCATATAGGCTTGCGCCGAACCAGCGCCCGCCAGGACCGCCACCGATGCAATCGCCAAGAGCAGCTTCTTGGTCATTGCGATAAAC
>JAGREA010000059.1 GCA_020446745.1 Rhodobacterales bacterium
CTTCGACGTCACCGCCTTCGAAAGCCTGGAGCTGCTGATGCGGGTGATGGAAAGCCACTGCAAGGACCACCCGGACGACCGCCTGTATCCCGTGGTGTCGTCCATGCTGGACACCCTGGCCGGCGACCGCCTGACCGAAAGCACCCCCCGGGTGAAGATCGACGACGGCACCCGCAAGGCCCTGCTGTACCGCGAGACCATCCGCCGCATGCAGGTGCGCCTGGCGGACCTGGGCCTGTACAAGGGCCAGGCCGACGGCACCTTCACCGACGCCACCCGCTCGGCCGTGGCCGCCTACCAGGCGGACCAGGCGTTCAAGCAGACCGGCTTCCCCGACCAGGCCACCCTGTGGCGCCTGTTCCGGATGTAGGAAATGGGACCACCCGCCGCCTTCCGGGGCGGCGGACGGTTCGCCCGTGGCCGACGGCCCTTCGAGACGGCCCTGCGGGCCTCCTCGGGGCGAGGTTGAGCAAACGGAACAACCTCACCCTGAGGTGCGAGCGCAGCGAGCCTCGAAGGGTCGTCGCCACAGGTTCCGTCTCTTCATGGCAACTCACGCAAATCGCCCTCCAACAGACAACAACACCCGCTTGACTCTCTCCATAACATAGCTAGGCTATCTATATGTCATTGGAGAACTGGATACTGGCCCTGGCCACCCGGGTGCGGGACGGACAGGCGGCGGCCGACCCGGACCTGTCGCCCTCGGCCCAGGCGGTGCTGCTGGCGGTGCGCCACTGGGCGCCGGTCACCGTGTCGGAACTGGCGGCCATCCTGGCCGTGCGCCAGCCCACGGTGTCGAACCTGGTGCGGGGGCTGGAAGAGGCCGGCCTGCTGGCCCGGGCGGACCGCCACGGGCGCCAGGTGCCCATCATTCCTACGCCGGCAGGCACGGCCCGGGCCGACGCCCTGCAGGCCGCCCAGCGGGACCAGGTGGCGGACCTGCTGGCCGACCTGGCCCCCGGCGAGCGCGACACCCTGGGCCGCCTGCTGCACAAGGTGCTGGCCCGGGGCACCGGGTCGCGGGCCCAGGCCCGCACCACCTGCCGCTATTGCGACCACGGCCTGTGCCGGGGCGCCGACTGCCCCGTGGGCACCCGGGCCACGGAACTGGACGGCCCCTTCTTGCGAAACCCCTGAACGGAACCGCCCCCATGCTGCTGACCCACGACGGCATCGCGCCGACCATCGACCCCACGGCCCGGGTGGCCCCCACGGCCGTGGTGTGCGGCGACGTGCACATCGGCCCCAATACCTCCATCGGTTTCGGCTGCGTGCTGACGGCGGAAAGCGGGCCCATCCGCATCGGCGCCGATCGTGTGGTCATGGACACGGCCGTGCTGCGCGGCGGGGCCGGCGCGCCGCTGACCCTGGGCGACCGGGTGATGGTCGGCCCCCGGGCCTATCTGAGCGGCTGTACGGTGGAAGACGAGGCCTTCCTGGCCACCGGCGCGGCGGTGTTCAACCAGGCCCGGGTCGGCCGGGGGGCCGAGGTGCGCATCAACGCCGTGGTGCACA
>JAGREA010000526.1 GCA_020446745.1 Rhodobacterales bacterium
GATCCCCGTTCTCAAGGAAATTCTCGGCCTGTCGCAGACGATCAAGACGCATGGCCGCACGATGGACAATGCGGCAAACCTTGCCGAGCCATTCATTCGCCAGATCACCGAACGCTACGCCGGCACACGCCTTGGTCGGCAGGAGCTTGACGCGGAGATACTGGACGACGTGCCCGGCGCACTGTGGACGCGGGAGATGTTCGATCGCAACCGCGTCAGCCGATCGCCGGTTGATTTCTCGCGCATCGTGGTCGCGGTTGACCCGTCCGGCTCCGATGGTCAGAGCGAAACGGCGGACGACATCGGCATCGTGGGTGCGGGCAAGGGCGATGACGGCAAGGCATATGTCCTGGCGGATCGCACCATGAATGGATCTCCGGCATCGTGGGCAAGGCGCGCGGTCGAGCTATACCATGACATTGATGCTGACTGCATCGTGGCGGAGCGGAATTTCGGCGGCGCGATGGTCGAGCATGTGATCAAGACGGCGGACAAGGATGTGCCGGTGAAGCTGGTCACGGCATCGCGCGGGAAATCCGTGCGCGCGGAGCCGGTTGCGGCGCTCTACGAGCAGGACCGCGTGAAGCATGTCAGCGGCCATCGCGGATGGCAAAACAAGTTCTCCCCCATGGAGGACGAATGCTGCCAGATGACGACGGACGGATATATCGGCGAGAAGTCCCCGAACCGGCTGGACGCGCTGGTCTGGGCTGTGAGCGAATTAATGCTCGGCAGCGGGTACCGCTATGACTTGGCGAAATCGCTGTGATCGCGTAATGTCGCGCCATGGAGTGATAACGCATGAACGCCATAACGCGGGTCAAGGACGGGTTGGTCAACTTCGCATCGCGGCTTGGCACGTCAGGCGACAAGGCGAGCGCGAACACCTATCGCACGCGCGCCCTTAGCGCGGATGAAATCGACGCTGCATACCGCACGACTTGGCTCGGCAAGATCATCGACATCAAGGCCGAAGACAGCGTGCGCGAGTGGCGCGCATGGCAGGCCAGCAAGGAAGAAATCCAGGCGATCGAGGATGAGGAAAATCGCCTTATGGTGCGCCAGCGCGTCATGCAGGCGGATGCATGGTCCATGTTGCGCGGCGGCGCGGCGATCCTGCTTGGCGGCTTGCCGGGGTCTCCGGACAAGGAAGTCGTGCTCGACAAGGTAGGCAAGGGGTCGCTGAAATACATCGCCGTCCTGACCAGAAATCAGATCAGCGCAGGCGAGAAGATCACCGACCCGCTGGACCCGCGCTATGGCGAGCCGAAAAGCTATGAGATTTCCACGGGGACGGCTGGCGCGCAAACCTTCCATCCGTCGCGGATCATCCGCTTCGTGGGGCGAGAGCTTCCCGACGATCTCTCCGCAAGCGGGTGGGATGGATGGGGCGATCCGCTGTGGAATTCCCTGCGCGACCCGGTGTCCAACGCGGACAGCATCGCGGCAGGCATCGCCGCGCTCGTGCAGGAGGCCAAGGTTGATGTCCTGAAAATCCCGCGCCTCATGGAGAACCTGCAAACGGCAGAGTACGAGAGCCTTCTCATGCGCCGGGTGCAGGTCGCGAACACCATAAAATCCATCATGAATGCGCTCGTGCTGGATTCCGGCAACGATGAAGGCAAGGGCGGCGAGGAACACGAAACCAAGCAGATATCGTTCGACGGATTGCCCGATATCCAGGACCGCGCATGGATGGAGCTTTCCGGCAAGGCGGATATCCCGCAAACGCGCCTTCTGGGCCGCGCTCCGCAGGGCATGAACGCCACTGGCGATAGCGATGCGCAGAACTACGCCGCCATGGTGAAGGCGCGGCAGGAACTCCACTTGCAGCCACGGTTGGCATGGATGGATGAAATCCTCATCCGCTCCGCGCTTGGCGCGCGCCCGAAAGAAATCTGGTACATGTGGCGGCCGCTCTACAACGTGTCGGAAAAGGAAGGCGCGGAAATCGAGAAGACCTATGCGGAAGGCTTCCGGTCGCGACTGGAAAGCGGCGCTATCAGCGATGACGTGCTGGCGAAATCCGAGCTGAACCGCATGAAGGAAAGCGGACGATATCCGGGCATTGACGACGCCATAGACGACGCGGAA
>JAGREA010000060.1 GCA_020446745.1 Rhodobacterales bacterium
AGAAGTACCCCTCCTGCTTCTTCTTTTCCATCGATCCGGCCTGGTCGTTGTCGATGACCCGCCCCTGGCGCTCGGAACTGCGCGCCAGCAGCATTTCCTGGATGATCTCGGGCAGGGTCGCGGCGGTGGATTCCACCGCCCCGGTCAGCGGATAGCACCCCAGGGTGCGAAACCGGACGGACTTCATCATGGGCTTTTCGCCCGGGTCCAGGGGCATGCGGTCGTCGTCCACCATGATCAGCACGCCGTCGCGCTCCACCACCGGGCGCAGGGCGGCGAAATACAGCGGCACGATGGGGATGCCCTCCAGGTGGATGTACTGCCACACGTCCAGCTCGGTCCAGTTGGACAGGGGGAAGGCGCGGATGCTCTGCCCCTTCTGGATCCGCGCGTTGTACAGGTTCCACAGCTCCGGCCGCTGGTTCTTGGGGTCCCACCGGTGGTTCTCGTTGCGGAACGAGAAGATGCGCTCCTTGGCGCGGGATTTCTCCTCGTCGCGCCGGGCCCCGCCGAAGGCCGCGTCGAAGCCGTATTGGGTCAGGGCCTGCTTCAGGGCCTCGGTCTTCATCACGTCGGTGTAGAGGGCCGATCCGTGGGTGAAGGGGTTGATGTTCTGGCGCCGCCCTTCCTCGTTGGTGTGGACCAGCAGCTCGAGCCCGTATTCTTGGGCGATGGTGTCGCGGAAGGCGATCATCTCGCGGAACTTCCAGGTGGTGTCCACGTGCAGCAGGGGAAACGGCGGCACGGCCGGGAAGAAGGCCTTGCGGGCCAGGTGCAGCATCACGGCCGAGTCCTTGCCGATGGAATAGAGCATCACCGGATTGTCGAACTCGGCGGCGACCTCGCGCATGATGTGGATGCTCTCCGCCTCCAATTGGCGCAGATGGGTCTTGCGGTCAGGGGACATGCGGGACCTTCTTGGTTTTCCGGGCTGGGATTTCCGGGGGCGATTCGATTCCGTGGGACCGGCACTGGCGCGGCGGATGTTGTTCTTGCTGGCCGCCACGGGAGTATAGCCATCTGGCATGGCGGGACAAGGACGGGCCTGCCAGTCCAAGATCCCCTGGCAGGCGTCACGGCGCCGGAGATTTGGGGCCCTCGAAAATGGGGGAATCGCGGAGGACGCGGCCTCGTCTTCCCTCGCCCTCTGAAGGATCAGTCCGTCTACGCCTCCAAACACCCCGCCAAATTCGCCGCCATCCGCCCCGCGTCCACCTCCAACTGCCCGAACAGCCGTTCCGTCCACATCAACGCGCCCGATGCCAGCAGGAACACCTGGGGCACGATCACCCATTCGGCGATCCAGGCGCCGCCCGAGCGTTCGTGGTCGTGGCGGGCGGCCTCGTGGATGTCCTGGGCCCGCTGGCGGCCCAGGCGGCCCACGGCCTCGGCGAATTCGGAACAGCGCTGGTTGCGCTTGTGGCCCATGGACGACGACGCCCCCTTGCCCGGCCCCGGGGTCTCGTGCAGCTCGCCGATGTCCGACGACGACAGGGCGTTCACGTTGCGGGCGATCTTGTCCAGGCTGCCGCACAGCAGGCCCAGGGCGCCGACGACCTCGGCCACCCCGTCGCGGGCGTTCTGCCAGTGGGGCTCGCACAGGCCCAGGCCCAGGCGTTCGGCGATGGCCCGCTTCAGGCGCGGGCCCGTGTCGCCGTCGAAGGCCCGCAGGTCGCCCACGGGGCCGCCGAACTGCACCATCAGGCCGCGCTGGGCCGCCGTTTCCAGGGTCTCGCGGCGGCGCCGCAGCTCGGCCGACCACACGGCCAGCTTGGCGCCGAAGGTGATGGGCAGGGCGTGCTGGCCGTTGGTCCGTCCCACCATGGGGGTGGCGCCGTGGGCGGCCGCCAGGCCGTCGATCAGGCCCAGCACGCCGTCCACCTGGGCCAGCAGCAGGTCGCGCCCGGCGGCCATCTGCAGGGCCAGGCCCGTATCCATGATGTCCTGGGTGGTGGCGCCCCGGTGCAGGTGGGCCGCCAGGTCCGGGCCCAGGATTTCCCGCACCTGGGCCAACAAGCCGACGATGGGCCGGCCCACCAGGTCCATGTCGGCGTTGAAGCGCGCCCTGTCGATGGCGTCGGGCGCAAGGGCGGCCAGGGCCTCGGCCAGGGCCCGGGGGACCAGCCCCAGGTCCGCCTGGCAGGCGGCGATGGCGGCCTCGGTTTGCAGCCAGGCACCCAGAGTGGCCCGTTCCGACCACACGGCGCGCATGGCGGCGGTGGCGAACTGGTCGCGATAGAGGGTGGCCTCAAGCATGGCCGGCGCTCCCGGCCCGGCGGTCGCGCACCAGGGTGCGGACGCGCAGGCCCATGGCCACCACGCCCAGGCCCAGGAAGGCGGCGGCGATGGGCCGTTCGATGAAGATCAGCAGCCCGTGGTCGGACATCAGCAGGGCCTGGCGGAAGGTTTCCTCCGCCCCCTTGGCCAGGACGAAGGAGATGACGAAGGCGGCCACGTTGAAGTCCACCTTGCGCATGATCCAGCCGGCGAAGCCCGACACCACCATGACCAGCACGTCGAACAGCGAGCCCCGGGCCGAATAGGCGGCGACGAAGCTGGTCAGGAAGATCAGGGGGTAGAGCACCCGGGGGGGCACGCGCAGGATCAGCTTGGCCACCTGGGCGGCGCCGAAATAGCCGATCAGGCCGTAGGCGACGATGCCCAGAAGGCCGCAGGCGAACAGGCGGTAGACCAGCTCCTTGGAGGTGAGGAACAGGGTCGGCCCCACCTGGATGCCGTGGATCAGGAACACGCCCAGCAGGATGGCGCCGATGGTGGAACCGGGGATGCCCAGGGTCAGCAGCGGCGCCATGGACGGGCCCGACACGGCGTTGTTGGCCGATTCCGGCGCCGCCACGCCTTCCAGCGCCCCGTGGCCCCACTGTTCCGGGTTGCGGGCCCGGCGCTTGCCCTCGCCATAGGAGATGAAGGCGGCGATGGCCGAACCCAGGCCCGGCAGCACGCCGATGCCGGCGCCGATCAGCCCGCCGCGCAGGGCGTGGGGCAGGCAGGGCTTGTATTCGGCCCAGGTCAGGGTGTCGCCGTCGCGGCCGTGGTCCTGGGGGCGGACCGTCTCCACGGCCCGGTGGCGGGTCTCCATCTGGGCGAACACCTCGCCCAGCACGAACACGCCGATCATCAACGGCACCAGGCCGATGCCGTTGGACAGGTCGAACGAACCGAAGGTGTAGCGTTCCACCCCGGAGATGGGGTCCAGCCCCACGGTGGCCACCAGAACGCCCAGCCCGGCGCTGGCCAGGCCCTTGACCACCGACTTGCCGATCACCGAGCCGATCACCACGAAGGCGGCGAAGTAGATGGCGAAGGTTTCCGGCGGGCCCAGCTTCAGGGCCAGGGCGGCGATCCAGCCCACGCCGACGATCAGCAGGGTGTCGCCCATGAAATCGCCGATCACCGATGATACGGTGGCCGTCTTCATGGCCTTGCCGGCCTTGCCCTGGCGGGCCAGGGGGTAGCCGTCCAGTTGCGTCGCCGCCGAGGCCGCCGTGCCCGGGGTGTTGAACAGGATGGCGGCGATGGAGCCGCCGTAGCGGCCGGACTTGCCGATCACGTACAGGAAGGCCAGGGCGAACAGGGGGTCCATGTAATAGGTGACGGGCAGCAGCATGGCGATGGCCGCGGCGGCCGTCAGGCCCGGGGTGGCGCCCACCACCATGCCGACCACGGCGGCCAGCAGGATGGCACCCAGCAGCATGGGGTCGGCCAGCACGTCGGCCAGGGCGGGGAAGATGTCCATCTACGGCAACAGGTCCAGGGGGTCGAACAGGCTGCCGTAGGGCGGGAACACCCCCAGCAGCTGGAAGAACACCAGGTGGAAGGCCAGGGGGCACAGGACCACGGAAAGGGCCAGGCCCAGGCGGCTGCGCACGCCGAAGGCGGCCAGGGTGATGGGCGCCGCCACGGCCGTGGGCAGCAGGTAGCCGAACCAGACGATGCCCTGGTGGTAGGCCAGGGCCAGCACGGCCAGGCCCAGCACCTCCAGCGTGCCGCGGGTGGGGCGGGGCAGGGACCAGACACCCGCGTGGGCCCGCATGCCGGCCAGGGTCATCCACAACCCGGCCAGCACCAGGCCCACGGCCACGGTCATGGGCACCAGGCCGGCCCAGGTCTCGCCGGCCGGGGCGGAGGGCACGGCCAGCGCCCCCCACACGGCGCCACCGCCCAGGGCGGTCACGGCCAGTCCTTCCAGCACGGCCTTCATGGGGCCGGTCCTCCTACTTCAGGTCGGCGACCAGGGGCGTCACGTCGGCCTTCATGGCGGCCAGGGTGGCCCGCGCCGTGGCCGCGTCGGCGTACACCGGCCCGCTGCCCTGCTTGGCCAGCAGGTCGGCGAAGGCGTGCTTGGCGGTGATGTCCTTCAGCGCCGCCTCAAGGTAGGCCACCACGGCGTCGGGCGTGTCCTTGGGGGCCAGGATGAGCACCGGCGACGACACGTTGGCGAACGGGATGCCCAGTTCGCCGAACGACGGCACCTTCGTCATGATCCCGTCGCGGTCCGCCGCGTTCACGGCCAGGGCGCGGATCTTGCCCTCGAACCCGCGCAGCTGCTGCACGCCGATGAAGCCGAAGTCCGTCTGCGCGCCGATCAGCGCCGCCCGGGCCGGGCCGCCGCCCTTGAACGGCACGTCCTGGGCCTTGATGCCGTTGGCCGCCAGGAAGCCCAGGCCGCCCACGTGGTGGAAGCCACCGCGCCCCGAATGGGCCCAGCGCAGGCCGCCGGGGTTGGCCTTGGCGGCGGCGATCACGTCCTGCACCGTCTGGAACGGGCTGTCGGCGGGCACCATCAGGGCGGTGCGCAGCTGGCCCACCTGGGCCACGAAGCGGAACGAGTCCAGGGCGTCGATGGGGGTCTTGCGCATCAGGGTGGTCAGCAGGAACGACCCGCCCGAGGTGAGCATCACCGTGTAGCCGTCGGGCCGGGCGCCCAGCACCGACTGGGCCCCGTTCAGGCCGCCGGAACCGGGCTTGTTGACCACCACCACGGGCACCGGCAGCACGCCCTCGGCCGCCGCCGACAGGGCGCGGGCATAGGCATCGGTGCCGCCGCCGGCCTTGTAGGGCACGACGATGTTGATGGGGCGCCGGGGATAGTCGGCGGCGCCGGCCATGGATGCGACCAAGGGCGCCATGAGGGGCGCCAGGGCCAGGGCGGCGGTGCCGGCGATCAGGTGTCTGCGAAGCATGCGTTCCTCCCTTGGTGGGTCTCCTTTAAGACCACCCTATCGCCGTGCCTCAATTGCGAAAAATGCAAAAAACCTTTATTCATTTACATTAAACGCAAGAGTCACGAGGCTTCCCATGAACATCAAGGCCTTGCGGGCCTTTAGCCATACCCTGTCGGAAGGCTCCATCGCCGGGGCCTCGGCGATCATGCACCTGAGCCAGCCGGCCGTCAGCCGTTTGATCTCGGCCCTGGAGGGGGAACTGCGGCTGGAACTGTTCCACCGCACCGGCCGGCGCCTGGTGCCGACGCCCGAGGGCCTGGCGTTCTATCGCGAGGCCGGGCGCATCCTGGACAACCTGGACGAAATCCCCCGCATCGCCGCCGACATCCGGGGCGGCCGCACCGAGACCGTGCGCCTGGTGACCATGCCGCGCATCGCCGCCGCCCTGGCCTCGCCGGCCGTCACCGCGTTCATGGCCCGGGTGCCCCGGGCCCGGGTGAACCTGGACGTGCGGGCCCGGCGCGAGGCCGGCAAGTGGCTGGCCGGGCGGGAATACGACCTGGGGGTGGGGGCCCTGCCGGTGGACCATCAGGACATCGGCACGGAACTGCTGATCCGTGCCCGGGCCCAGGCGGTGATGCCGGCCGGCCACGCCCTGGCGGCCCGCGACGTGATCCGGGCCGAGGACCTGGCGGGCCAGCCGCTGATCACCCTGATGCCGGGCCTGCTGCTGCGCCATCAGGTGGACGACCTGTTCCGCTCGGCCGGGCTGAACCCCAAGTACGCCTGCGAGGTGGCCTCGTCCCAACTGGCCTGCCAACTGGTGGCCGACGGGGCGGGGATCACCATCGCCGACTCCCTGACCACCCAGCCCCTGGGCGACCGGGTGGTGCTGCGACCCGTGGTGCCGGAACGGTGGATGAGCTTCGGCCTGCTGCTGCCCGTGTCGGCCGCGCCGTCGGCCAACGGCCGGGCCCTGGCCGACTGCCTGCGCGACCGGGCCCGCGCCCTGGCGGCCGGGGACCCGCACCTGCGGGTGGATCCCTGAGCACCGCGCGGGCGGCACCGATGCTTCGAGACGCCCATCTTCGATGGGCTCCTCAGCATGAGGTCGAAACATATTGAAAAACCTCACCCTGAGGAGGCCCGGAGGGCCGTCTCGAAGGGTTGGTGCCGCCGGGTCCGGTCAGGCCGAAACGGCCGCGATGGCCCCCTCAA
>JAGREA010000061.1 GCA_020446745.1 Rhodobacterales bacterium
AGGCCCGCCTTGGCGGTGATGTAGCGGAACACCAGGTCCGGCATGTCGTTGCGGAACGGCATGGTCACGGTGCGCCCGGCGATGTCCGCCAGGGTCGAGACCCCGTCGTCGGCGGACAGCAGGTACAGCACGCCCCAGGTCATGATGTTGACCATGCGCACGGGCAGGCCCTTGTTGTACAGGTTGGCGCCCACGTAGCTGGGAATGCCGCTGATCCGGATGTCGCCGGACACGAACCCGGCGCGCATCTGGTCGGGTGTGCGCCAGACCTTGAACGACAGGTCGCCGACCTGGCGCCGGCTCTCGCCGTGGCGCACCAGGTGGGCAAGGGCGATGGAGGGGCCGGCCGGCGGCCCCCACAGGACCAGGTTCTCCAGGCGGCCGGCGGCGGCGCCCCGGCCGGACCAGGCGGCCGGCAGCAGGGCACCGGCGGCGGTGGCGGCGGAAAGGCCCAGGGCCCGGCGCCGGGTGATGGCTGTCATGGGTCTGTCTCCTCGTCAGAAGTTGGCCACGGCGCGGACGAAGAAGGTCCGGCCCGGGGCGTAGATGGGCAGTTTGGACACGCTGGCCACGTGGGTGCCGGTGATGTGCTCGTGGTAGTGCTTGTCGAGCAGGTTCTCGACGCCGAAAGTCACGCCGACCCGGTTGAAGAGCTGGAACCCGCCGTACAGGTCCACGGTGGTGAAGCTGCCCGCGGTGCCGCCCGTGTCCATTCCCAGGCCGGTGGTGGAGTCGTCGTCAACACGGGTCTGGCGGCCCGAGAAGCGGACCTTGGTGCCCAGGTTCCAGGTGCCGATGACGCCCAGGTCGTCTTGGTAGTCCAGCAGCCAGTTGGCCTCGAAGGGGCGGATCTGGTACAGGGGCCGGTCGTCGCTCTCGTTCTCGCCGTAGGCGTAGAGGGCCACCAGCCGTGTCGACAGGTTGGGTGTCACGTTCCACTGCCCCTCGGCGGTGACCCCGGCCAGGGTGGCCGAGACGTTGCGCGAGACGATGGCGCCGTCGGCCATGAGCACCCCCGACTGGCCGCGGGCGATGTCCAGGGTCACGAAGTCCTGGACCCGGTCGTAATGCCCGTCCAGGCGCAGCAGCCAGGAGGCCCCGTCGGGCGCCGAGCGGCCGTAGCCGCGGTATCCCGCTCCCTGCCACTGCAGGCCGGCACGGGCCTGGTGGTGCTTCTCCGTCTCCAGGTCCGGATTGCCGACCCAGCGCGACGTGGGCGGGCCCGAGAGGGAATGCCAGCGCTCGATCTCGCGCGGCGACCGCTCCAGGCGCGCCAGTTCACCGTAGGCCATGACCCCGGGGACCGGCAGGTCCTGTTCCAGGCGCACCTTGCCGCTGACGTTGTGGTCCGTCACCTCGGCATCGGTGACCCCGTAGTAGGTCTGGTACAGGGCCAGGGGGCTGACGTTGAAGAAGGCGTTGGGCCCGCCGGTGGTGATGATGCCGGCCTTGGTGGCCTCGCCGTGCAGGAAGTCGTAGCGCAGGCCGGCCTGGAGGCGGGTGGTCTCCCCGAATGCCACCCGGGTGTCGCCCCACAGGCCGAAGCCGGTCTGCTCGACGCCGGGGAAGCGGAACCCGTTCAGGCGATCGCCGCCGGTGACGTTGTATCGCTGCGCGTTCAGGTCGTCCTGCTTGACCCGGAAGCCGACCGAATTCTCGAACCCGCCGGTGGTGAAGTCCGCCGTGGCGCCGCCCTCGAACAGGGTGC
>JAGREA010000062.1 GCA_020446745.1 Rhodobacterales bacterium
CCGGCTGCTGGATGCCGCCATCGCCATGGTGCGGCCCGGCGGCCTGGTGGTCTACTGCACCTGTTCCCTGCAGCCCCAGGAAGGGCCCGAGCGCATCGACGCCCTGCTGGCCCGGGCCGGCGACGCGGTGGCGCGGGTGCCGGTGACGGCCGACGCGGTGCCGGACCTGGCCGAGGCCCTGACCCCGGCCGGCGACCTGCGCACCCTGCCCAGCCACTGGGCCGCCCGGGGCGGCCTGGACGGCTTCTTCGCCGCCCGCCTGCGCCGAAAGGGCTGACTTAGGGCCGCCACGCGCCTATATGGTCCCCAGGACCAAGATCAGGACCTTGGGCGCCGGGCCGGCGGCCGGACCTTTACTCTTTCTACACGTTGGTCGTATACACCCGGCCAGGAGCATTCCCAGGTGAACCGATGACGCCCAAGCAACCCCAAGGCACCCACGAGGACCTGCACCGCCACGACGACGTGAAGGTGGGCTCGGAACGCGCCTTCGGCCTGGTGTTCGCCGCCGTGTTCACCATCATCGCCCTGGTGCCGCTCATCAAGGGCGCCGACCCCCGCTGGTGGTCCCTGGCCGTGGCGGCGGTGTTCGGGGTGCTGGCCTTCGTCGCGCCCAAGGTGCTGCGGCCCCTGAACCTGGTGTGGTTCAAGTTCGGCCTGCTGCTGCACAAGATCGTGTCGCCCCTGATCATGGGCCTGCTGTTCTTCGTCACGGTGACGCCCATGGCCCTGCTTCTGCGCCTGCTGGGCAAGGACCCCCTGCACCGGTCCTTCGACCCCAAGGCCGACAGCTACTGGATCCGCCGCGATCCGCCGGGCCCGGCGCCCGAAACCATGAAGAACCAGTTCTAAAGAGCCCGAGAGGATCCCCCATGTCGTTCCTGGCCGAGCTGTGGCAGTTCATGAAGGCGCGCAAGAAGTTCTGGCTGCTGCCGATCCTGATCATGATGGCCGTGTTCGGCGGCCTGGTGGTGCTCAGCCACGGGTCCGCCGTGGCGCCGTTCATCTACACCATCTTCTAGGTCGGAGCCGGCCATGCGCATCCTGGGCGTTTCCGCCTTCTACCACGACAGCGCGGCCGCCCTGGTCGAGGACGGCGCCGTGGTGGCGGCGGCCCAGGAGGAGCGCTTCACCCGCAAGAAGCACGATTCCAACTTCCCCGAACACGCCATCACCTTCTGCCTGGACCAGGCGGGGGTGGACCTGTCGGGCGTGGACTACGTGGCCTTCTACGACAAGCCGTTCCTGAAGTTCGAACGGCTGCTGGAAACCTATCTGGCCTTCGCGCCCCGGGGGTTCGCCTCGTTCCGCATGGCGATCCCCGTGTGGCTGCGGGAAAAGCTGTTCCAGAAGGACCTGCTGCGCAAGAAGTTCAAGGACTTCCACGGCGATTTCGACTGGCAGAACAAGCTGCTGTTCGCCGAGCACCACCAGAGCCACGCGGCCTCGGCCTTCTTTCCGTCGCCGTTCGAGGACGCCGTGGTGCTGACCATGGACGGGGTGGGCGAATGGGCCACCACCTCCATGGCCGTGGGCAAGGGAAACAGCCTGGAAGTGATGCGCGAACTGCACTTCCCCCACAGCCTGGGGCTGCTCTATTCGGCCTTCACCTACTATACGGGGTTCCGGGTCAACTCGGGCGAATATAAGGTCATGGGCCTGGCGCCCTATGGCCGGCCCACCTATGCCCAGAAGATCCTGGACGACCTGATGGACCTGAAGGACGACGGCACCTTCCGCCTGGACC
Organism: Rhodobacterales bacterium; assembly: GCA_020446745.1. GTDB lineage: Bacteria > Pseudomonadota > Alphaproteobacteria > Rhodospirillales > JACKKN01 > JAGREA01. Next base: position 1,748 of record JAGREA010000062.1, read on the forward strand.
AGTCCTACTTCGACTACTGCACCGGCCTGACCATGACCAACGCCAGGTTCGACACCCTGTTCGGCATGCCGCCCCGCATGCCCGAGGAGCGGCTGGACCAGCGGCACATGGACCTGGCGGCCTCGGTCCAGGCGGTGACGGAAGAGGTGGTGCTGCGCCTCACCCGCTCCCTGGCGAAAGAGGGCATCAGCCGCAACCTGTGCCTGGCCGGCGGCGTGGCGCTGAACTGCGTGGCCAACGGCAAGGTGCTGCGCGACGGCGCCTTCGACAACGTGTGGGTCCAGCCGGCGGCCGGCGATGCCGGCGGCGCCCTGGGCGCGGCCCTGGCGGCCTATCACGTCAACCAGGGCGGGGCGCGCAAGCTGAACGGCGGCGGCGACGCCATGAAGGGCTCGTACCTGGGCCCGGTGTACGACCAGGCCGACATCGAGGCCCGCCTGACCGCCGCGGGGGCGAAATTCGAGGTCATGCCCGGCGACGCGGTGATCGCCGCCACGGCCCAGGCCCTGGCCGACGAGAAGGCCGTGGGCTGGTTCCAGGGCCGCATGGAATTCGGCCCCCGGGCCCTGGGCGGGCGCTCCATCCTGGGCGATCCGCGCTCGCCGGCCATGCAGAAGACGCTGAACCTGAAGGTGAAGTACCGGGAATCCTTCCGCCCGTTTGCCCCCAGCGTGCTGCGCGAGGACGTGGCCGACTGGTTCGAGATCGACGGCGACAGCCCCTACATGCTGATGGTGGCCCCGGTAACGGAAGGCCGCCGCCGCGCCATGACGGATGAGGAGGAAGCCCTGTTCGGCATCGACAAGCTGAACGTGGTGCGCTCCGAGATTCCGGCCGTGACCCATGTCGACTATTCGGCCCGCATCCAGACCGTGCACGCCGACACCAACCCCCGCTACCACGCGCTGATTTCCGCCTTCAAGGGCCTGACCGGCTGCCCGGTGGTGGTGAACACCAGCTTCAACGTGCGCGGCGAACCCATCGTGTGCACGCCCGAGGACGCCTTCCGCTGCTTCATGGGTACCGAGATCGAGGTGCTGGTGGTGGGCGACTGCTTCCTGCGCAAGGAGGACCAGGACCCGGCCCTGACCCTCGACTACAAGGACGCCTTCGAACTCGACTAGTCCCTGGAGAGGTGGGGGCCGCCCGACGCCGTGATTCCGTTCCGTCTGATCGCCGCCTTCTGGCCCGCCCTGCGCGGCACCGTGCTGCGCTCGCGGGCCTTTCCGGGCCTGCTGGGCGGCGGCGGGGCGGCGCCCGGGCCCCTGTCGGAAGATCCCTGGCCGGCCGATCCGGCCGTGGCCCACGCCCTGCTGACCGGTTCCGTGCCCGTGCACGGCCTGGCCCTGCCGGCGGCCGAGGTGTGGCGGGCGTCGCAGGAACACGCGCCGGCCACGGCGGCGGCCCTGCACGGCTTCGGCTGGCTGGACGACCTGCGGGCCCACGCCACGCCCGA
>JAGREA010000063.1 GCA_020446745.1 Rhodobacterales bacterium
CATCCTGGCGGCGGCCTTCTTCGTGCCGCTGCTGGCCCACCCCTCCAGCCCCGTCAACCATGGCGTGGCCACGGTGGTCGAGGCCTTCGCCGGCGCCGTGTTCGTGGTGATCGGCCTGACCAGCCTGATGGGCGGCGGCGCCTTCCTGGTGCCGCTGCTGGGCACCGGTAACCCCGGCGACCTGTTCTCGGCCGGCAGCCTGCCCCTGCTCTACCTGGCCATCGGCCTCAAGGTGGGCTCGGAGCTGGCCGGCCTGATGGCCCGCATCGCCGCCGCCGGCGACCCGATGGGAGAAAAGGCATGACCATGGACGCCGATACCCTGGGCAAGACCCTCTACGCCGGCGCCATCTGCCTGGTGCTGCTGGGCCTGTATGGCATGGTGGTGCCACGCAACCTGATGCGCATGGTGCTCGGGCTGGTGCTGCTGGAAAGCGGCGTCAACCTGTTCCTGGTCGCCGCCGGCTTCCGCGCCGATGCCGCCGCGCCGATCCTGATGGCCCCCTTCGCAACCGCGCCCGCCCCCCTGGTGGACCCGGTGCCCCAGGCCCTGGTCCTGACCGCCATCGTCATCGGCGTCGGCGTGCTGGCCCTGGCCTTGGCCCTGGCGGTGCGGGTCAAAGAGGCCTACGGCACCCTCGACGCCCACGCCGTCGCCAACCGCATGGCCCGCGACACGGGCGCCGACCCGGCCACCACCACCGCCGGCTCCGGCGCGCGCAGGCCCGGCGCCTTGGCCATGCCCGCCGGCCGCACCGCGGAGGACGCGCCATGACCCTGACCGCCCACCACGCCGTCCTGCCCGTGGCATTGCCCCTGCTGGTCGCTTTCCTGCTGCCCCTGGTCGGCCGCCTGTCCGAGGGCCTGGCCCGCCTGGTGGCACAGCTCACCACCCTGGCCGTGGCCGTGATCGCCCTGGCCCTGTGGCCCCTGGTCGCGGAAAACGGCGCCCTGGTCTCGGCCATGGGCGGGTTCGCCGCCCCCATCGGCATCGTCTTCTACGCCGACAAGCTGGCCCTGCTGTTCGTGGTCGCCCTGGCCATCGGCCTGCTGCTGTTCCGGCCCCGGCGCGAGCACGACGGCACCAAGGTGCAGACCCTGCTGCTGCTGCTGCTGGCCGGCGGCTCGGGCCTGGTCCTGTCCGGCGACCTGTTCAACATCTTCGTCTTCTACGAGATCACCGCCGTCGCCACCTACGGCCTGGGCGCCAGCGGCAACACCGGCGCCGGCTACGGCGCATCGCTGCGCTACCTGCTGCTCAGCGCGCTGGGCTCCGCCTTCGCCCTGCTGGGCATCGCCCTGGTCTACGCCGCCGCCGGCACGCTCAACCTGGCCGACCTGTCACAATTGGCCGGCGAGCGCCTGACCGGACCCGTGGGCCTGACCGCCTTCGTGCTCATGGTCCTGGGCTTCGGCGTCAAGGCCGAGCTGTTCCCCGTCAACACCTGGGTACCCGAGGTCTACACGGCGGCCCCGACCCGGGTCACGGCCATCCTGGCCGGCGTCGTCTCCAAGCTGGCCATGGTGGTGATCCTGCGCCTGCTGGTGCTGCTGTTCCAGGACCCGGCATCCCTGGGCTTCCTGCTGCTGCTGGGCGCCATCGGTGTCGCCGCCGGCGAGCTGGCGGCCTTCCGTGCGCGCGACCTGCACCGCACCTTCGCCTACTCCTCCATCGCCCAGCTGGGCCTCATGGCGGTGGCCTTCTCCATCCCCGGCCACGCCGGGGTGCTGGCCGGCATCGCCGTGGCCCTGCACCACCTGGTGGTCAAGCCGGCCTTCTTCGTCCTGGCCGACCGCTGGCGCGGCGAGACCGCCGGCCTGACCGGCGCCGGCCGGACCTCGCCCCTGGCCGCCGGCCTGTTCGTGCTGCTGTCGCTGTCCATCATCGGCATCC
>JAGREA010000064.1 GCA_020446745.1 Rhodobacterales bacterium
CCGGCCCCCCTATCAGCCGCCGATGATGCCGTTCAGGGTGGCGCTGGGCCGCATGGCGGCCGCCACCTTGTCGTCCGGGGCGTGGTAGTAGCCGCCCAGGTCCACGGGCGCGCCCTGGGTGGCGTCGATCTCGGCCAGGATGGCGGCCTCGCTGTCGGCCAGGGCCCGGGCCATGGGGGCGAAGTGGGCCGCCAGCTCGGCGTCCTCGTCCTGGGCCGCCAGGGCCTGGGCCCAATAGGTGGCCAGGTAGTAGTGGCTGCCCCGGTTGTCCAGTTCGCCCACCTTGCGGCTGGGCGACTTGTTGTTGTCCAGCAGCTTTTCGATGCCGGCGTCCAGGGCCTTGGCCAGCACGGCGGCCTTGGCGTTGCCGTTCAGCCCCGCCAGGTGCTCCAGCGAAGCGCCCAGGGCGCAGAACTCGCCCAGGCTGTCCCACCGCAGGTGCCCCTCGGCCACCATCTGCTGCACGTGCTTGGGGGCCGAGCCGCCGGCCCCGGTCTCGAACAGGCCGCCGCCGTTCATCAGCGGCACGATGGACAGCATCTTGGCGCTGGTGCCCACTTCCAGGATCGGGAACAGGTCGGTCAGGTAGTCGCGCAGCACGTTGCCGGTGACGGAAATCGTGTCCTCGCCCCGCTTCATGCGCTCCAGCGAGAACCGGGTGGCGTCGCGCGGCGACAGGATGTGGATCTCCAGGCCCGCCGTGTCGTGGTCCTTCAGGTAGGCTTCCACCTTCTTGATCAGCTCGGCATCGTGGGCCCGGTCCTTGTCCAGCCAGAACACGGCCGGGGCGCCGGTGGCCCGGGCCCGGGTGACGGCCAGCTTCACCCAGTCGCGGATGGGGGCGTCCTTGGCCATGCACGAGCGCCAGATGTCGCCGGCTTCCACGGCGTGGGCGTGCAGCACCTCGTCGCCGGCGGTGACGATGCGCATGGTGCCCCGGCCCGGGGCGACGAAGGTCTGCGGGTGCGATCCGTATTCCTCGGCCTTCTGGGCCATCAGCCCCACGTTGGGGATCGAGCCCATGGTGGCCGGGTTGAAGGCGCCGTGGGCCTTGCAGAAGTTGATCGTCTCTTCATAGACCGGGGCGTAGGAATTGTCGGGGATCACGCACTTGCAGTCGCCCTCGGCCCCGTCGGGGCCCCAGCCCTTGCCGCCGCCGCGGATCAGCGCCGGCATGGAGGCGTCGATGATCACGTCGGACGGCACGTGCAGGTTGGTGATGCCCTTGTCGGAATTCACCATGTACATGGCCGGGCCGTCGGCATAGCAGGCCTGGATATCGGCCTGGACGGCCGCCTTCTGGTCGGCCGGCAGGGTGGCCACCTTGGCTTCCAGGTCGCCGAAGCCGTTGGCCGGGTCCACGCCCAGGCCGGCCAGGGTGTCGCCGTGTTTTTCAAACAGGGGCTTGTAGAAGGCCTTCACCGCGTGGCCGAAGATCACCGCGTCCGACACCTTCATCATGGTGGACTTCAGGTGCAGCGAGAACAGCACGCCCCGGGCCTTGGCGTCCGCCACCTGGGCCTCCAGGAAGGCCGACAGGGCCTTGGCGCTCATGAAGGTGGCGTCCACCACCTCGCCCACCTGCAGGGGCGTTTTCGCCTTCAGCACGGTCACCGCGCCGTCGGCGTCCACGAACTCGATGCGGGAATCGCCGGCCTGGGCCTCGGTCACCGTGGTCGAGATTTCGTTGGAGAAGAAGTCGCCGCCGTCCATGTGCGACACGTGGGTCTTGGAGTCCGCCGCCCAGGCGCCCATGCGGTGGGGGTTCTTCTTGGCGTATTCCTTCACGGCCTTGGGCGCGCGGCGGTCCGAGTTGCCCTCGCGCAGCACCGGGTTCACGGCCGAGCCCTTCACGGCGTCGTACTTGGCCTTGGCCGCCTTCTCGTCGTCGGTGGCCGGGTTTTCCGGGTAGTCCGGCAGGGCGTAGCCCTGGCCCTGCAGCTCGGCGATGGCCGCCTTCAGCTGGGGGATGGAGGCCGAGATGTTGGGCAGCTTGATGACGTTGGCCTCGGGCCGCTTCACCGTCTCGCCCAGTTCGGCCAGGTGGTCGGGCTGGCGCTGGGCCTCGGTCAGGCGCTCGGGAAACAGGGCGATGATGCGCCCGGCCAGGGAGATGTCCTTGGTCCCCACGACCACCCCGGCGGGGCGGGTGAAGGCCTGGATGATGGGCAGGAACGAGCCGCTGGCCAGCTCGGGTGCCTCGTCGACCTTGGTGTAGATGATATCGGGTTCGGTGGTGCGATCGGACATGGTGTCTCCAACGTCGAACGGACGCCGCGCCCCCTGGCGCGCGTCCCGGAAAATGGCCCCCCTCGCCGACCGCCGGAAGGGTCCGGCCGTGGCGCGGCTTCTAGATACCTCTCCGCGCCGCGCCTGTCACGTTCAGGGTTGCAGAATCTGCCTGAGCGCCCGGCGGTCGGCCATGCGGTCGAGCGCCGTGTTCACCTGGTCCAGGGGCAGGCGGTGGGTGATCAGCTTGTCCACGGGCAGGCGGCCGTGGCGGAACAGCGCCATGTAGCGCGGAATGTCGCGGCGCGGGTTGCAGCTGCCCAGGTAGCTGCCCACCACCGTCTTGGCGCTGGTCACCAGGCCGGCCACATCCAGGCTGAACGGCGTTTTGGGGTCCACCAGGCCCACGGTGGCGACGGTGCCGCCGCGCTTCACGGCGTTGAAGGCGGTCTCGAAGGCGCCGATGGTGCCGGCGGTCTCGAAGGCCCGGTCGGCGCCGCCGTGGGTCATGTCGATGATTTTCGCCGCCGCGTCGCCGTCGGTGTTCAGCACCGTATCGGTGGCGCCCAGGCGGGTGGCCTCGGCCAGGCGGTCCGGGTCCGTGTCCACGGCGATCACCCGGTCGGCCCCGGCCAGCAGGGCGCCCAGGATGGCGCTGGAGCCCACGCCCCCCACGCCGGCGATGGCCACCGTGTCGCCGGGCCGGGTGCGGCCGGTGTTGATCACCGTGCCCACCCCGCACATGACGGCGCAGCCGAACAGGGCGCCCACCTCCAGCGGGATGTCGCGGGGCAGGGGTACCACCGAGCGTTCCGACACCACGGCCATCTCGGCGAAGGCCGACAGGCCCATGTGGTGGTGCACGTGGGCCTCGCCCCGGTGCAGGCGGGTGCCGCCGGCCAGCAGCTCGCCGGCCCGGTTGGCGGCCAGGCCCGGGCCGCACAGGTGGGCGTCGCCGGACAGGCAGCTGGGGCAGGCGCCGCACTGGGGCTGGTAGACCAGCACCACCGGGTCGCCGGGGGCGACGGAGGTAACGTCCTTGCCCACGGCCTCGACCACGCCGCTGGCCTCGTGGCCGGGCACGATGGGCATGGGCCAGGCGCGCTTGCCGTCCACCACCGACAGGTCCGACCGGCACAGGCTGGCGGCGGCGATGCGCACCAGCACCTCGCCGGGGCCGGGGTCGTCCAGGGTGACCGTTTCCAGGCTCAGCGGCCGGGTATCGGCATAGGGCCGCCCGTCGGCGGCGGCGGCCAGCACGGCGGCCTTGATGTGGTGGACCATGGGTTCCCCTCCCGGCTCTTATGATGGGGTGACCATACCAGGGCCTTGGGCCGGCGGGAACGGCGCCGGAAAAAAGGTGAACCACAGAGACACAGAGGCACAGAGAGGGTGTGCCGGTGGAAAGGATTCACTCACCACAGAGAACACAGAGATGCACAGAGAATCCACAGAGGCTTCGCTGCGCGAAGCAGAAAAGGCCCGCGCGCTACGCGCGCAACTCTTCCTTCTCTGTGTGATCTCTGTGCATCTCTGTGTTCTCTGTGGTTAAAGGGGCGCTTCGGCCGGCACACCCTCTCTGTGCCTCTGTGTCTCTGTGGTTCCCCTTACCCTTCCCCTCACCCCCCGTCGCGGAAGTGGGCCAGGCTGGGCAGGGCGCGGCGGCGCTTGATGGTGCCGATGGCGAAGTTGCTCTCGATGGACGCCAGCCCCGGAATGCGGTGCAGCTTGGTCTTCATGAACCGCTCATAGGACGTCAGGCTGTCGGCCACGATGTGCAGCATGTAGTCGCTGGTGCCGGCCATCAGGTAGCACTCCAGGATCTCGTCGATGTCGGCGATGGCCGTCTCGAAGGCCCGCACGTTCTCCTCGGAATGCTTCTCGATGCGGATGGAGGCGAACACGCTGATGGGCAGGCCATAGGCCTCGTGGTCGACGATGGCCGTGTAGCCCTGGATGATCCCCGCCTTTTCCAGGTTGCGCACCCGGCGCAGGCAGGGCGAGGGCGACAGGTGGATGCGTTCCGCCAGCTCGTTGTTGGTCTGGCGGGCGTTGGCCTGCAGTTCGCGGATGATCTGGCGGTCCGTGCGGTCCATGGCGAGTCCTGAAATTGGCAAATCCTGCCAATATCAAGCCATGAAACGCCCCAAATCGCAAACCCATTGCGCGCTCATGTTGCTATAATACCAACATCGTTGATGATCAGATTGGGAGCCGGTCATGCGCGACATCCCCCTTGGCTTTGCCACCCGGGCCATCCACTTCGGCCATGATCCGCAGTCGGCCCAGGGCGCCCTGAACCCGCCCGTGCACATGACCTCCACCTTCGCCTTCGACACCGTCGAGCATGGGGCGGAGATGTTCGCCGGCGAGCGCCAGGGCTACATCTATTCCCGCGTCGGCAATCCCACGCTGGACGTGCTGGAACGGCGCCTGGCCGCCCTGGAAGGGGCCGAGGCCGGGCTGGCCACGGCGTCGGGCATGGGCGCCATTACCTCGCTGCTGTGGACCCTGCTGTCGCCGGGCGACGAGCTGATCGCCGACGAGACGCTGTACGGCTGCACCTTCGCCTACCTGAACCACGGCCTGGCCAAGTTCGGCATCACCGTCACCCACGTGGACCTGACGAACCCGGAAAACCTGGCCAGGGCCATCACCCCGGCCACCCGGGTGGTGTTCTTCGAAACCCCGGCCAATCCCAACATGCGGCTGGTGGACATCGCCGCCGTGTCGGCCATCGCCCACGGCCAGGGCAGCCATGAACAGGGCGTGAAGGTGGTGGTGGACAACACCTACGCCACCCCCTACCTGACCCGGCCCATCACCCTGGGCGCCGATTTCGTGGTCCATTCGGCCACCAAGTACCTGGGCGGCCACGGCGACCTGCTGGCCGGCATGGTGCTGGGCCCGGCCGAGGACCTGATGCAGGTGCGCTTCTTCGGCCTGAAGGACATGACCGGCGCCGTCATGGCGCCGCTGACGGCCATGCTGGTGCTGCGCGGCCTGAAGACCCTGGAAGTGCGCATGGAGCGCCACTGCGCCACGGCCCTGACCCTCGCCCGCGCCCTGGAGGCCCATCCGGCCGTGGAGCGGGTGTTCTATCCGGGCCTGGAAAGCTTCCCCCAGTATGATCTGGCGAAGCGGCAGATGGCCCGGCCCGGCGGCATCATCGCCTTCGAGCTGAACGGCGGCCTGGCCGCCGGCAAGGCCATGATGGACGGCCTGGACCTGATCCTGCGGGCCGTCAGCCTGGGCGACACGGAAAGCCTGATCCAGCATCCGGCCTCCATGACCCATTCCACCTACACGCCCGAGGAACGGGCCGAGCACGGCATCACCGACGGGCTGATCCGCCTGTCCGTGGGTCTGGAAACGCCGGACGATCTGATGGACGATCTGATGCGCGCCCTGGACCGCGTAGGTCCGGCGCGACAAGCCGCGTAGGGAGGCCCGGAGCATTCCGAGGAGGAATGGGCCGGGGAGGAACGGGGGGCGGCCGCCATCCGGTCGCCCCCAACCGTTTGACGGGAGGCGTGCGCCATGACCACCCCCACAACCGACGACACCGCGGCCATCCTGGCGGACCTGGAAGTCCGCCTGCGCTGGCTGTCGGCCTGGACCATCCACCACGCCAACCATATCCGGCCCAAGGCCGACGGGTTGAAGGTGGGCGGGCACCAGGCCTCGTGCGCCTCCATGACGGCGATCCTGTCGGCCCTCTATTTCGACGTGCTGCGGCCCCGCGACCGGGTGGCCGTGAAGCCCCACGCGGCGCCGGCCTTCCATGCCGTGCAGTACCTGCTGGGCAACCAGTCGCTGGACAACCTGCAAAACTTCCGCGCCCTGGGCGGGGCCCAGTCCTACCCGTCGCGCACCAAGGACGTGGACGACGTGGACTTCTCCACCGGCTCCGTGGGCATGGGCGTGGCCATGACGGCCTTCGCCAGCCTGGTCCAGGACATGGTGCGGGCCAAGGACTGGGGTGGTGATGTTGAGGACGGCCGCATGGTGGCCCTGGTGGGCGACGCCGAGCTGGACGAGGGCAACATCCACGAGGCCCTGATCGAGGGCGCCAAGCACGGGTTGCGGAACTGCTGGTGGATCATCGACTACAACCGCCAGAGCCTGGACGGGGTGATCCGCGAGGGCCTGAACCGGCGCTTCACCGACATCTTCGCCGCCTGCGGCTGGGACGTGGTGACTCTGAAGCACGGCCGCCTGCAACGGGCCGCGTTCGCCGAGCCCGGGGGCGAGCGCCTGCGGGCCTGGATCGATGCCTGCCCCAACGCCCTCTATTCGGCCCTGACCTTCCAGGGGGGCGCCGCCTGGCGGGCCCGCCTGACCATTGACCTGGCCGGCGACGCCGAGGCCCTGGCCCTGGTCGCCCGGCGCGACGACGCGGCCCTGGCGGCCCTGATGACCAACCTGGGCGGCCACGACGTGGGCCTGCTGCGCGACACCTTCCGCGCCATCGACCATGACCGGCCCGTGTGCTTCATCGCCTACACCATCAAGGGCTGGGGCCTGCCCATCGCCGGCCACAAGGACAACCACGCCGGCCTGATGACGCCGGACCAGATCGCCGGCCTGCGCGACGCCTGCGGGGTGCGCGCGGGTCACGAGTGGGAGCCCCTGGAAGGCGCCACGACGGACCCCAAGCGCCTGCGGGCGTTCCTCAAGGCCGTGCCCTTCAACGCCCAAGGCCCGCGCCGGTACCGGGCCGCCCCCGTGCCCGTGCCCGAGGCCCTGGCGGCGGAGGTGGGCGCCACGGCTTCCACCCAAGAAGGGTTCGGCAAGCTGCTGGACGCCCTGGCCAAGGCCGGCGGGCCCCTGGCCGACCGGGTGCTCACGGCCTCGCCCGACGTGGCGCAGTCCACCAACCTGACGGGCTGGATCAACCGGCGCGGCCTGTTCGCCCGCGCCGCCGTGCCCGACACCTTCCGCGACCAGCGCGTGCCCTCGGCCCAGAAGTGGGCCATGGGGCCCCTGGGCCAGCACCTGGAACTGGGCATCGCCGAGAACAACCTGTTCACCCTGCTGGCCGCCGCCGGCCTGTCCCACGCCCTGTTCGGCCAGCGCCTGTTCCCCGTGGGCACGCTCTATGACCCGTTCATCGCCCGGGGGCTGGATGCCCTGAACTATGCCTGCTACCAGGACGCCCGGTTCATCCTGGCGGCCACCCCGTCGGGCATCTCCCTGGCGCCGGAAGGGGGCGCGCACCAGTCCATTTCCACGCCGCTGATCGGCCTGGCCCAGGACGGCCTGGCGGCCTTCGAGCCGGCCTTCGTGGACGAGCTGGCGGTGATCCTGCGCTGGGCCTTCGGCTATGTGCAGAAGGACGGCGACGACCCGGCCGACGAACGCACCTGGCTGCGCGACGAGAAGGGCGGGTCCGTCTACCTGCGGCTGTCCACCCGGCCCGTGGAGCAGGTGCGCCGGCCCGTGTCCGACGCCCTGGCGGCCGACATCGTCAACGGCGGCTACTGGCTGCGCCCGCCCGAACCCGCCTGCACCGCGGCCATCGTCTACACCGGCGCCGTGGCGCCCGAGGCCATCGAAGCGGCGGGCCGGGTGGCCGAGGACCGGCGCGGCGTGGCCGTGCTGGCCGTGACCTCCGCCGATCG